>JBNKDD010000035.1:0-30830 GCA_050288085.1 Anaerolineae bacterium | reverse complement strand
GGTGTATCAGAAACATATGTGTAAAGGTTCGGGGTGTCTATCAATCCGGTAGAATCACTGCTGATCCACCTCCCCAAACACGGTGCAAAGTATCGCGCGCCATGATAGTACAACTCGCTCTCGTCATCTCGCTCTTTGCCGGAGTATCTAAAGCGCTTTTTTGAGAAGCTGCCAAAGCTCGTTTCCCCATACGCTGTAAATTCTTCCCGATTTACCCATTGTCCAGAGTCGTCAACCACAACACTGCTACTGTCCAGATGATCATCCAAATGATATTGGTAACGAGGGCTACCATCTTTTGAGTGTGTATTGCCGCGATGCACCAATGCAATGCGCTCCTGGTCATCCATCACATGCAAGTAGTTGCTCTGCTTCGGTGTGCTGTTCTCCGGCCAATGATGGTGTTCAAACACCCCATCAATGTATACCGTACTGTCGCCGCCTCCTGTGGCATTGGTGCACACCCACTTCTTCACTCGTATCCCATCAGCATCGTATAGATATCGGGCATCAACAGATGCCTGGCCTCCATTCTGGTTGGCATACCCGATCATGCGATCGGCGTGGTCCCAGATGTAGCGTCGCTCGGCGTTCTGACCAATCATGTTGCCGTTTGAGTCGTATGCGAAGGCTTGAGCAAGTTGGTTGCCCTGAGACACGCTCACCAGCCGGTTTGATAAATCCTCGACCATGAATACACGTGCCCATTGGGCAGAATTAGCCATGTATCGCAGCTCTAGCAGGTTGCCCGCCGGATCATACTGGTAGCTTTCGATGTAAGGCTCGGTTAGATCAGGGGCATTATCCTGGTTGGGTGTCGGCGGGCCGCCGGTGTAGGATGCTGCATAAAACCCACAGTTTGGGCGCTCGCCCAGGGATGGTGGGCCTGGAGTTGTCTTCTTGCAGGCGCGCCCGTCGGCTCTTGTCAGGCGGTAGAGTGGATCGTATTCAAAAAACCTGAGCAAGCGATCGCGCCCGTGCTGGCTGTTGGCGATGCCGCAGGCTGGCACGCGTTCATCAATCGAGACGATGTTGCCCACAAGGTCATATTGATAGGTGTAATCCTGGATAGGCAGGCCTCTGCCCTCCCAGGTATCGGGGTTTGGCAGCGGACTCTCATAACGCTCACTCCTGAGTCGGGCCAGCCGGAATGTCTCTGGATCGTATGCATAGCGGGTCATAATGCTATTGCCATAGGCTATCAGCACCCGCTGGCCTTTCGCATTGTAAGCAATCTGTGTCACATAGGGATCACCGTCCAACTCCACGCGTTCGAGTGACCCTGCGCGGTTGTAGTGAGGCATGAGCACGGCCCGGTGTCCGGTAACATCTTCGGGGTAGATGACCTTGGTGGGGCGGTTGAGCGCGTCATAGCGTGTGCTGGTCTGATAAGCTGTTGGATCCAGGTCGTCTTCGGCATCAGGCTGAGTCCAGTTGGCGATCCATCCATTCGCTATAGCTTCATCGCTGATGACCCGGCGTGTCTTCTCTTCCAGGTTGCCTTTGAAATCGTAGCGGTCAAACTGCTGAATACCAGCTTCGTCGTAGTGTTTGAAAAGTTTACCCAGGAGGTTATGGTCTCTTGCATCATTTTGATCTAGCCCGGAGTGTGGTTCATCGTCGCCGTAGATCAGCCGTTCGCGGAGAGTGAGCGGCGCCCCAGCATCATTTCGCGCCCAGAGACGAGTGAGCCGGTTCAACTCATCGTACTCGCGTAGAGCCACACTGCCTTTGCTATCCCGGTACTCAATTAGATTGTCAGCCGCATCAAATACCGAGGTACGAAGTCCGGCGTCAATGCTCTCGATGCGCAAGGCCCTGTTCAATAGGTCATACGCATATAGGAAGGCAGGACGCTTCATGGCATCAGTGACCTCGATCAAATTGCCGCGTACATCGTAGCTGGATCGTGTGACATACCAGTCCCCAGCCGGGATTGAACCGTTTCGTTCAATCTGGCAAATGGCCTTGCCCTGCGCATTGATAATGACGCTGGTTGGCGTGTAGTGGTGCGTAGCAGGGGCCGAACCGGTTAGGGGCAGATGGGGGCCATCGGGATGGTGGCTCAGGGGAGCAAGGTCATTGGGATCATAGGTGTAGGTCTCCCAGGGGGTTGGCGAGAACTCCTCAGGATGCTGGAGATTATCAGGAATGCCGAAGATCACCCGCTGCTCTGAGCCATCCGGATTCACGGTTCGGATCACGTTTCCACGCGGGTCGTAATACAGAGTGGCATGCTGTCCTTGTCGGGCTTCCTCGCCGGGTTGAAACTCCCAGCCTATGTCAAAGAAAGGCTCATACTTCTCAACCGTCTGGCCTTTGTTGTCGTATACTTGCCAGCCGCTAACCACGACGCGATCATCCGCGCGCTGACCCTCCGCGTGATTAGGTTGGCTTCCTGCCTCAAGCGGTAGACCAACATCACCACCACTTTCCCCAAATACAAGCTCCTCGGCCTGTGTCCGCGTCTGTATCAGGCGGCCAAAGCCATCTGAGTACTCCCTCGATTCGATCACCTCATCTGAGATCTGTTCACTGGCATGATGGATGCGCTGCACCTTACGCGCGTAGATTGGCTGTGGAGTAAGCTCGTTGTGGGTGCGTTCATATGCGTGGAAATCGTATGAGAATTCCACCTCCGGTTGGCCCTCGGTTCCGCCTTCGCCTGCATTCCCCTCCAGATACTGTTTGCGGAGCAAGCCCAAGGGTGAGTAGAGCAAGCACGTCGTGTTGCCGTTGGAATCCACGACGCTGCATGGCTGCATGACACGATAGTCGTACTCAGCCGTTGTTTTTAGGCCAACTGGGTCGACAACAAGCTTGGGGAACAGCCAATACCTATCCGGTTGAATAGTGGTAATATTGCCACGCGGATCCTGGGTGGCAACGACCACCCCACGAGAATGCGCAACGGTATTGTCTTGAAAATCAAACTTCTGCCGCTGTTGGTCGGCGTAATAGCCATGGTGGTAACCGTCTGGGGAGTCTTCTCTCAACCAGTACCCCAGGTCACTACCGAAGTTGGCAGGCGCACCTACGGGGGCATCACAAGCTCCTCCGAGGTAGGCTGGACGGCGATCCCCGTATGCTTCGTCCAGTTCTTTTTTCGTAAACACCAGCGCCTCACGCCGGGTCAACGCGCCAAACTTATCCAACTGCCCTACGCTCACACCCGCGCCGGTAAAACCTTCACCGTCGTAGTGGTTGATAGTGTGGCCGATTATTCTTACTCCCCCTGGGAGCGGTTGACCTCCATTCCACCCATCAAAGAGAGTCCGAAATCGCTGGTGAGTGTCTTGTGCTGCCAAGTCCTGCTCACTGAGCACCTGCAGCAGGTTGCCAGGCTCGCTCTCGTCAAGGTCAAGAGCCTTGTCAAATTCAAAAGTACGCTCGTGCGAGACCCTATCATGGATGTATATACCATTGTTGGGATCAGCCGGTGTGGCGTACTCAGTTCGGTTGTGTGTTGCTAAAATCTTCGTCTCATTGGGATCGAATTCGTCATAATTGGCACCCACTACCATAGTCCGATTGGCTGAACGCCTTGGCATAGAGACCATGGTCTGTTGTCGAGGCTGTCCGAACTTATCGTAGTCGTCCGTGAATGTGAACTGCGTCAGAGGGTCATCCCCGCGCTCCCATTGGGTGCTTCGCTCTGCTAATTTGAAAGGGAAAAAGATACGCAGACGATTATTCTTATCTGCTTCGGGCGGTGATTCTTCGCGCACACTGTAGTGGTATTCGGTGACTGTATAGGGGCGATCTTGGTAATGTGTGCCATCCAGAGCATATACTTCTTTGCGCAAAGTAAGACCGCGTAAAGCCCGCAGCGCATCACGACGAGCACGACGTGGCAATGCTCTGAGGAGTTCCACTTTGTCAGGCGCAGTAGTTAAGAGGCTTGGATCCTCAGACCAGAACTCATGGCTAAAATCCGATTCCTCCCACTCGCCAAATTCATCCCCAATTGGCCCCTGATGGAACCATGTGCGAGTCTCCAATGGTGGCGAAAACATCCTGTGCTCCACCGACTCGAAATCTCTGGCAGAGTGTAGACCTTGATTATGGTAGCCTTCAAATGTTTCGGTATCTCGTTGATCAACACGCCCAAACCCACGGAACTCTCGCTCAGCGCCATCCCAATAGCCATGATGATAACTATATTCAGTTGTCAGTTTCCCACGAGAAAGTTCATCAATAATCTCTACCCTGGCAACAACCTGAACCGGGAATGGTAGCGGCGTAAGCCATCGAGTCTCACGACATGCCTCGTCGCATAGATAGTAATCAGTTGACGGGGCGTATTCTACACGGGTTACTGCACCCATGTGATTATCCATCTCATTTAAAAGGTAGGGCTTAACACCACCCGTGAAGTCGAGGAAGAAGTAGTTCTCGCGGAAGCTTCCGATGTCACGACTCCAGAGGATGCCGCTGACACCTGTGCCCAGTAAGTCAGTCAGGCGGACTGCGTCCAAATCCGAGACGGGTGGTGTTCCCAGGATTTCGATAGGATCGCTCCAACCGTTTCCACTCTGGTTAATCCACAGCGTGACCTGTGTATCGTCCACATAGACGATATCTGCTAGACCATCACCATCTACGTCTCCAACCAGAATACGCCTGGGATCATAATCATAGGGAAATCTTGGGCCGCTGTGCATACAGACACGTTTCCCCCAGTTGCCGTATCCTAAACTTGGCCAATACTCAACATTGCCATCGTGAACGAGAACGATATCTTGTAAACCGTCCCCGCTCATATCTCCCCACTTGACACGTGGATCGGAGAAGTTGATATTAGGGAATTCGCTCAACCTTCGTCTTTCAACCCATCTAGTGTCATTCCATCCTTCCTTTGGATTGCTGAAGTAGCACTCCAATCGAGTTCCAGAGCGAATCGCATCGGTAACACCATCCCCGTCAAGATCGACTAATCTCACCTCTGGGTCTTCCAAATTGAAGCTGGGGGCTACTCGGTATGCCTTAAAAGAACGACGATCCCAAAGCCCACCAAAGCGAAGTGGGAAGTAGCCAGCATGATTGTTGGAGGTGTCGAGCAGATCAATACGCCCATTGCCGTTTGCATCTATGAGTTGGACACCTTGGTTGGATAGTGAGAGTCCTGCAGGTGCACTTCGCATTTGTCGTGGAAGATCGAACTGGCCGCCCCCGAGATTGCGCCAGTATCGAACCATGCCGTTCATTTCCATTATATCAGGCAGACCGTTACCAAACAGATCTGCAAGCTCTAAGTCAGGGCTGACCAACGAGCGAGCAGGAAGGTCCATTCCTTCCAGGGCGATGAAATCGCGCGAATCGGGGTTGAATTCCGTGTACCCAAACTCCAGCGGGGGAAGCTCTTCTAAGTCATCTTCGCCGTAACCGATGACTCTGACCTGGGAGAGCAACGAAACGCTGTTTGGGGGAAGTAAGGACTCCAGGTCTTCGATATCGCTTCTTTGATCAAGGTACTTAAACTCATATCGGCGGATTAAGCATTCTTCTTCAGCATGGGATGCTGTCGTGATGCTGTCGCAGCGCTGTGTTGTGCAAATTTCGAAACCGGCACGATAATCAGAAAATGCATCGGGACGATCACGGTAGTCAAAAGTTATGGCTACCAGATACTCTTGTTCATTGCCCTGAGTATAGTCCGCGTATCGGATATGCTTGAGGTGGAGTTGGTTCCAGTTATGTTGTGGTGTTTCGCCGGAATCCCGCGTGTACTCGTACTCAATGCAATTCCCAAATGGATCGACAGTTCTCGTTAGTTTCCATGTGAAGATATTTGATCTGTCGCGAGGGTCAGTGACAACAGCGGGATCTTGCCAATCTGCGTCTCCGTCATCAGGCCAAGGAGTCCCGTAGAAACTCCTGAGACCATCTTTGCTCTTTACTTCCCAGTAATCGTTTTCGGCATCGTGACGATGGACAATGCAGGCAAACAACCCTTCAGTTCGGGGGCGATATCGAGTGGCAGTCTCCGACTGCTCTATGGGGACCAAGTCTTCACTCCCAGAGAGGACGAAAACATCGTTTACATGGTCATATTGAGGGATACCTTGGGACGTTTTTCGGCTGACTCCGGGGACGCTTAAGCTCCAGCCCAAGCCAAAGGGCCCATTTCCATTACCGGTGCTGTAAACAAGGTTTATTTGGGGTTGGAAGCCGCTACGGCCCTGGGGGAGCGCAATGGGAACTGTGAAATTCCCGGTTCCTGTAAAAAGGTCTGGTGAGAATTTCTCCCCAATCCCTTTCAAGGCGCCTCCTCCCTTGGGGAGTGAGATTGCCTGGCTTGCTAGTCCTGATTTATTGCTCATTGGAGAAATATTCCCGTGCAATTTACACTGCACAATGCTATGGCGCTGGGGATTAACAATGATACATGTTGTGTGTTGGTTGTGTCTACAGATGCTGTGTTATTCTCCATGCATGCAATAGGAGCTGGCATTAAAACTACAATGTGTAGAGTAAAATGCACCCTATGTTTAGCTATAGTCTGCATGCATAGATCCCTCTTCTACATTCTATAGAGAAGATACGTCAGAGTCACCGTTAGAATTAACGGTTTTCTGTATAATGTGTAATGGGTACTGAAGATTGCTTCGGAGGATAGCGTGACAGAACCCAACTCTGAATTCGACACAGGCCAACTGACTGATCAAGAACATACCATTTTACAGCTAATTGCAGAGGGACATACCAACCGGGACATCGCTGCCGCTCTCGCCCTTAGCTTGTACACGATTAACTGGTACGTTCAACGCATCTTCGGCAAATTGGGCGTCAACCGACGCACGCAGGCCGTCGCCACCGCGCGTGCATTGGGCGTGTTGGTGGACACCTCCGCTCCAGGCTCACCTCTACCAGCTCCTCTCACCCCACTCATTGGGCGGGATCAAGACCTGGAAATGGTCAATGCGCTAATTGACGATGATAGTACACGGCTGGTAACCATCCTCGGGCCCGGTGGCATTGGCAAAACACGCCTTGCCTTGGCCGTGGCTGCAAACCAGCAGCAGAGTGCCACCCATCCAGTGTTCTTTGTACCACTGGATGGCATTGCAGAAGCAAAGGATGTGGTCAGCGCCGTTGCCAACGCTATTAACTTCCGATTTCAAGGCTCAGTGGATCCGCAAAAGGAACTTTTGCGCGGGCTACACAACCGACAGGCGCTCATTGTACTAGACAACTTTGAGCATGTGTTGGAAGCCACCCCTTTGGTTGTTGACTTACTGGCAGCATCACCTAATCTGGCAATCCTGGCGACTTCACGCGAACGGTTGAACCTGCTCACAGAGACAGTTTACACACTGGAGGGACTAGCCTACCCAACGGAAATCAGGCCAGTAGATGAATATAGTTCAGTACAACTCTTCGTACAGGCAGCCCGAAGAGCACTGCCGGATTTCGTACTACGCGATGAAGATTTGTTCTCAGTAGCGAATATCTGTCGCCTGGTAGAGGGCATGCCACTGGCCATCGAACTGGCAGCCGGGTGGGTCGGCTTGCTCACCACACAAGAGATTGGCGGTGAGCTTGAGAACAGCCTGGGTTTTCTCAGCACTCAGGGCAAAGACCTACCAGGCCGGCACCACAGTATGCGGCAAGTTTTCGAGCACTCCTGGCGATTGCTGACCGACGATGAGCGGGTAGCCTTCAAGAAACTGGCAGTTTTTCGCGGCAGCTTCGACCGAGCAGCAGCCAAGGCAGTAGCAGGTGCTTCTCTGTCGATGCTGCGCAGACTCTACAATAAGTCTCTGATTGGATTACGCAAGGGAAACAGCTTTCGGCTGCATGAATTGGTACGGCAGTTCGCCAGGGAAAAACTGGCAGAAGAGCTTGAAGAATACTGGGGCACACTGGACAACCATAGTCACTACTATGGCCAACTAATGCAGGTGTATGAGAGCGAATCGAAGACAAATCTGGCTCGGAACACCGAGATAATCTCGGCTATCCAGGAGAACTTTGAGAACATCCTGGCTGGCTGGACGCGCGCGGTGAAAGAGCCGATCATCGGCGAGATCGGGCGATACACTTTCACGATGTGTTTTTATCTCGCCTTCATCGGTTTCATGAGCTATGCCGACGAATGGCTGCTTAAGGTATTACACCAGATCGACCGCCATCCACATCAGTTTAGCCCGCACGACCGTATGAGGGTGCTAACCCACCTCGGTTGGTCTACCGGTTTACTTGGCCATCATGACAAGGGCCGCGGGTACCTCGAAGAGGCATTGACTCTTGCTCAATCGCTTGAAGCAGGTCATGAGGCCGATGTCGGTCTCCTATTGGTATTACTGGCCTGGATGACGTATATAACGGGTGATACTGCGCTTGCTAGACGTCGAGCGAAGGAGTCGATGAGGTACTGCCTTGAGGCGGAATATCACTACGGGCAGCTTTCGTCCTGGATCGGACAGGGAAATATCGAGTATATGGAAGGCAACTATGAGCAGGCCCGACAACATCATGCACGGGCAGTGGCCCTTTGCGAGCGATTCCGGTTTCCGGGTGGTCTCCTCTGGTCGCTACCTGCCATGGGGTGTGCCTCAATCGCAATGGGGGATGTTGAAGAAGGGATTCAAGCCTTCCGAAAGGTACTGGCTATCCTGAATCCAATCCAACCAGAGCAACTCACCGAGCCGCAGTGTCTGTCTCTGGTGGGCTTAACCACATTTGCAGAACGAGAGGGAGAGCTGGAGAAAGCTCTGACACTACTGGGTATTCTGAAGCATCATCCTCGCTGTGGTTCTTTAGCGTTAGTCTATACTTTGCATCATCTGGAGAAACTTCGCGTAAAAATACCCCCAGAGCAATATGAGACAGTGATGCTTAAGGCCGAACATCGTGAATTGTCCTATAGCTATATTACTCCTGAATTCAGCATCGGCAAAGATCTGGTCGATTGGCTCCTGGCGGAATTCGACACCATTGAAATGGTAATGTGACGAACATAAAGGCCCTAAAATTGAGGCTGGTCACTTGAAACTGGATCACCTGGTGGCTATTGCGACGAAATGTAAACGTGGGTATCTCCCATATTTGGGGTATAGTCGCCAATGTGGCTGGGAGCAGCCGGAGCGCTCAAACATCGGAGTTCAATCAGCCGCATCCTGGATAAATACGCCCTGCGTGCCGGTCTCGACGTGGTCAATCCTCATGCGCTTCGGCATACCTTTGCCACCCGCTATCTAGCCGCTAATCCAGGTGACCTGCGTGGGTTGGCGCGGCTGCTGGGCCATGCCAATCTGAATACGGTGATGATCTACACCGAACCGACGATCGACGATCTGGTCGAGCGAATGGAGCGGGTTGAATCAGAAGGATAAACGACCCGGATCATTTCCGACCCATTAAGGAGTATAGTCGGAATCCATTGTTTTCTCGGACGAGTTTCACCGACCTCCCCGATTTTTTACGGGTGACCCCGACTCTACGGGTTGTAAGGACGGGCGCAGCGGAAGCCAGCACTGCGAGACCAATCGTCCGGAGCTAACATGGCCCGATAGACAGCCCGGAGACCGTATACAACAGAGTTTTGCCACGAGCCGCCCCGCATCACGCGGTTTTCACCGCTTTCTGGCCCTTGTGGATTATTTGCTGGCGAATCGGCATAGTAATCAGCACCATACCAGTCGCTCATCCACTCCCAGACGTTGCCACTCAGATCATACGCGCCAACCCAAGATATACCATCTTGGAAACTACCAACCGGTGCAGTTTGAAAGAAACCATCACATTCTTCTCTGACTTCAACAATAGGGTAATACGAGGTTTCATCATTATAATTACCCCTACTACATTCAAAACCATTCCCCCACGGATACTTCAATCCATCTGGGCCTCGTGCCGCATACTCCCATTCGGCTTCCGTGGGCAGCCGTGCATCGCGTGATTCGCAATGGGCGATCGAATCAAACCAATCAGTACAGATTCGTGGTTGGTCGTCTTCCGATGACCATTCCATACAATCCTCACTAGGTCCGCCGTATTGCCCATTCGTAACCTCATATACATCAATCCAGAATGGTTTGTCAAAACAGACTTTGTGCTGTGGTGCTTCGCTAACAAACCAATTACGTCCGCATTCGCCTTTTCCAAGCTCCTCCTTGCATTGCTGAAAGGCAACATCGAACTCATCCTCTGAGCTGCCCATCATGAAGCAACCCGCCGGAACCAGGGCCATCTCCACGCCCTCAAATTCCTGGATATATGGACGCCAATCAGCATTAGATTCGACGCCTGCTTCCGCAAAACCAGGAGCCGGATTCCGAGTCGGTGCGGGTAGATTCGTTGATGTAGGTACCAACGTAGGAGTTGCAGGAGCAACAGTTTGTATTTGAGGGTCACAGCCCGAAAGCATCAAGGCAACCAACAGCGTAATTGTTGCGCCCAGACTGCATGTTAAATACTTCACCTGTAACCTCTTTCCAATCCTTACAAAACGACAAACAATCACTGACGGGCATAGCCACTGATCCACTCGATAATGTCATCTGTGTCCACACTGTCACCCGTTAAACTAGGCTGATTCCATTCTTCATAGGTTCTGCATTGACGCGGCAGAGAACCGTGAAAAGTCCTACTAGTAACGATTGTACCTGTCTGAGCCGAACGTAACTCTACATTGCGGTATGATCGGTAGCGGTTAATAGTAAGTAGGCCAGTATAATAACAGGTCTGGAGCAGAATCTCCTCTTCAACGCCAATGCAAGCCACCAGTTCTGTCATCCGGATGGCATGGGGCTGCCAATCATAGGGTGCGAATACGTTGTACGATTCATATGACGAAAACAAAAACATAACTGGGTGGATGCCGGGAACCGGTGCATAGAATGCAGCTTCCGGCGCGCCCTGCCCAGCGCAAACCTGCGCCAGTGCGTCCCGAAAATCTTCAGGGCTGTCGAACCAAGCGCCAGCCCAACTGGCGGCGCTCGCCAATGCTTCATCGGTCAAGCCTGTCGCATCGATCAGCCAAGTCCCGGCAAAATTGGCGTCAGATAGAACCGCTAAATCAAGATGTGCGCCTGATAGATTAGCCGTACTCAGATTGGCGTGGGTCAAGTTGGCTCCGATCATAACCGAATCACTTAAGTCGGCCCCGTTCAAATCGGCACCTGTCATGTCTACGCCCAACAAATTGGCATCAGATAAATCGGTCCCCTGTAAGGAAACGCCTGAAAGATCAATACCTGGCAAATACTGCCCGCTAAGATTCAACCCATCCAATGTTGTGTTGTTAAGGGTCACGCCGGACAATCTGATACCTATCACATCGGCACCGGTCAGGATAACATTTTCCAGAGTCGCCTCCTCAAAATTTGCCATCTGCAAATTGGCTCTCTGAAAACTAGTATCTTCCAGGTTTAATCCTGAAAGGTTTGCACCGTATAGAACGGCGTTACTCAAATCGGCGCCCGACAGATCAACATCGTTCAGATCAACTCCAGACAGGTTCACGCCAGTCAGGTTTGCACGGAGCAGGTTGACCCCGGCCAGATTTGTTCCGGCCAGATTGGCCCGGCTGAGGTCGGCTTCTACCAACTCCACGCCAGTCAGATCGGTGTTGCGCAGGTCCGCTCCTGCAAGTACCGCACCGCTCAGATTAGCGTCGCTTAGGATAGCGTTGACCAAGTCCGCGTGGCTGAGATTGATCTCCACCAGATCGGCTCCGCTCAAATCGACGCCAGATAGCACAGCGTCACTGAGATTGGCTCGGCTGAGGTCGGCATTTTTGAGAATTGCGCCAGACAGGTTGACCTCTGCCAATTGTGCATCACTCAGGTTAGCTTCGCTGAGATCAGCTTCAATCAAAATCGCCCCGCTCAAATCAGCTCCACTCAGATCGGCTCCGCTCAAGTCAACCCGGCTGAGTTCGGCGTTCATCAACTCAAGTCCGCTAAGGTCAACCCCGGTTAAGCCCGCATCGCTCAAGTCTGCATTCGTAAGATGGACACCAGTGAGCGTGATACCGCTCAAATCAAGCCCGGACAAATTCGCCCTGCTCAAGTTCGCGCCCTTGAGCTTCGCTCCTTTTAATGTCACATTGGTGAGATCAATACCGCTGAGATCGGCTCCCTCAAGGTTGGCGTTGCTGAGATCAGCTCCGTTTAGGTCTGCGTTCGCCAGCGATCCGCCAGCAAGGTTTACATTGATCAGATTAGATCCAGTAAGAATGGCACCACTCAAATCGGCTTGGGTCAGGTCCATATTACTGAGATCTTCGCCGCTAAGATCCGCCCCCGGCCCAATGCGGAGGCCGCAAGCTGTCATTACCGCGCAGAGAAAGAGCAGGGTTGCGATAGGTCGTGCTTGTTTCATTGCATACCTCTCTTTATTAAAGCATCTATTTATTGGAGTAAATGGAAACGTCGGCGCCGCGGAGAAGAGGGTTATGAATATGCCCTAAGCCAACTCACATAAACATCAAGAAAGCTTAGGAGTCAATCATGGATTTAGTGGTGAGTTATGATGAGCCGATGTTCGGCGCGCATTCTTCCATGTAAATCACTGTACCTCTATGCCTATTCCAAAAACATTCTTGATTTACTTTAATCCTGCTGGATTTTCGGCTTATATTGCTGAAAGAGTCCCTGTGACGAGTGAAAACTTCAATACATCAGACAGATATCAGCGATTAGCAAACCAGACCGAATAATCCACCAATTGCACCGATTATCAACAGGACTGTCCCCACCAGGGCTACAAAGAAGCCATTTTCTGCGGGGCTCGCTACGTTCTGTGACCAGAGCCACAGACCAGGGTTGAGCGATTCACTCGATCCAAACACGCTGGCGAGAGGTAAATCGGATGGGGGATTCACAAGCCGGTAAAAAGGAAACAGGCTCAAAAGGCCAACGAGAACGATACCTACCGAAAGCAATCTGTGCTGTGAAGTATTAAGCCGCAGTATGCGTCTGGCCAGTAACAGCATCAACACCAACACCAGAAGCGGTGCTACCGGGATCGTAAACCGCCACCAGCCGTAAACCAGCTCTGATCCGGTAAATGAATGAGGGCCACTAACAATCCAGGCTTGGGAATAAAAGCTGCTAAGCACTATTAGCACTCCAATCACCACAAGGGCAACGATAATGCTGTATGGGATGAAGGGCTTAAATGTATCTTCCTTTTCATTTTCAATGTCTAGTTGTTCCATTATGACGTACCTCCAATCATTTGGTCTTCAAATTAGAGCATTCACACCTGTCTGGGTTTCCCGGCACTTGACGGTATTCCTGAGCATATTGTCAACCATATGCAATTGGCTTTGGGCTTCCTACTGAATGTCACGCTGACTCCGACACACTACCAGTCCCGTTGTAACTTGTTGTATTCGTGCTGCGAGAAGGCTCTGAACGCCTCCTTTCTCGTTCTCTCTGTTTGCGAACGATCCCTTGTGGCCTTTATCTTCAGCTTGTTGGCCGGCCTTCCAGAGAGGTAAACCAGGAGCGAGATGAGAGCGGGCACTATTGCTATCATCACTGCCATTACCAGGGCGAAGGTGAGGTTTTTAAGAAGAAGAAGAAGAAGAAGAGTTAAGATAACCACGAGCACGATATGGGCGAGCACTATGCGTTGACCCCGCCGTTCGCGGCCCGCCTGGCAGATCGGGCAGATGAGATACTTGTGAGCCTGGAAATTGCCGTAATGGGTTTCCATCTTTCCCATTTTGACCTTGCTACCAACTGTCTGTCCGGTCCAGACCGTCATCTCCTGACCTTCAGAAGCCTCCTGTCCACAGAGTGCACACTGTGTCATTTTATTTACCTCCTTTGGTAATCTGTCTGACACTTTGTTTTCCGTACCTAGTCGCTACCCTATGCTGTGTTGATCGATCAGTGCAGAGCTTCAATTTTTGCTGGAATTCTAGGGTGTTCGAGAAGATACCCAACCAACTATCTGGTCATCAGAAGGAGCTTTACCTACGATAGTTTTACCGCCGCTGTTTGAGCGCATGGTATTCGGGCAATGTCTATTTGGCTCTTGCCCTCGAAAGGTATGTGCGTCAATCAGCGTTCCTTTCTCCGAGTCGAAAATATAAGCTGTGACGACTTTTACGTATCTGGTGCAAGAAACACCAGAGGCTCCATACGAACCTGAGTAGTGGGCGGTTTCAATTGCATCCCGACCTTTGTGTATACAGACTACATTAGTCAGATCATTTGGACCGGTTGCCTGTTGGGCACTGTCCAACAACCGCGTATATGAGTCCAGTGGGTGTACATGTTTTACGTCTGTGTCTGCAGATAGAAAGAGGGATTTATTACCAACTTCCCCGGATTCAGATCGTTCTTCCTCATCCGGGTTGACGCATAACTCAAGTATTTCTTCCCCATAAAGGTCCAAGGTTTTCTTATGTTTCTGGGTTTCTATATATGATCGTGCGCTGAAGAATGCCAGCAGGCCCACCAGGATAACGATATAAAATGCACACCCACCACACCCGTCGGAATCACTTTGACCACTCATGATCCTTCCTTTAGCAGTTTCTCACTTGATCATCCCAATACTGTCACTATTCACCTTCCCCCCAGCCGATATGGCTCAAGAAGATCATTCGACAGTGACCCAGATATTCTGTTCAGGTTGTCGCCTTGTATGGACCCATATTTTCAGTTCAGTATCCCCAGGTGATGTGATGTTGAAGGTCGTAGGAGAGGGCACCTCGAAATGCTCCTCTACCAGTTGGCCTTTCTGGTAATACTGAACCACCAGCAAACATTCGGGAAGAGACCACGCCACCTCAACCTCCCCGGCAGGCACAACAGCACCTTCACGGGGAGTGACGAAGCGAGCCCCCTCACAGTCTGAACGAGGAGTGGCTGCTGGCGGAGGATTGTCTGGTGGCGTATCGTTTGGCGCACTGGCCGGTGCACCACATGATGCCATGAACAAAGATATCAGGATCAAGAATATGGTCAACTTCTTCATCGTAGATTCTCCTGAGATGACTATCGCCCTCTTGAGGGCACTCATTACTAAGGCTGACCAGGTTCCCACTGCCAACGCCAGTCTTTGATCTGAACCTGATGTTCAGCCTTCATACAGGTTTGTCCAGGGTAAACGCTGATGGCTTCAAGTTGAACCCGTGCTGCGGTCTCCGATCCCCAGGATGTAGGTTTCACGACTGCTGTTACATTCGCGGTGTAGGTGGTGTCATCAATAATCAGAATTCCTTTTTCGTTTGGGTAGTCAATTGTCAGGGTCAGCTCGTGCCAATCAGTGTCAAGAGGGAGGTGGCCTTGCTGTACCCACCGATCCTCGTCCCACAGGTTGATGCTTCCCGATCCACTCCAGGGATTTAACACCCACTGGAAAGCTGCCCCATAATCTAATCGTGTTTGATGCCCATCCCAGATAAACAGCCCCCCCTCGAATGTCTCGCCGTTATACGATGCGCCAGTGTCTGGTAGGAGTTCGTTGGGTACTCTGAACTTGAAGCTGAATGTGTGCACGTAGTTGAAGGCGGAATCGTCTATGACGCGCTGGAAGGTAATATTGTGTGCCATGACAGCTCTGGGCTGGATATTGGCTTCAAGAAAACTATAGTCTGGATGATGGAGAGTCTGAATATCCTCCAGGCTGGCAGGTGTCTCGCCAGGGCATGCATAGTGTGCGTCCCCTAGAACCGTCTGCCATCCGTCAAGATTGACGCCGGTATAGGTTTGAGATTCCAGAAGGTTCGAGGTCTCTGATTGTTGGTCCCCTGCCAACAAAGCACATAATCCCATAGCAATAACTACCCCAGCCAGCACTACTATCTGAAGGGAATTTTGCATTCTTAGCACCTGTGTCGCATAATGTTTCGTAATGTAGTAACGGGCCACATCACACCCCTTTTGCCTCACTACAACCTCATCATTACCATAGGCCAGTTGTAATGCTCCTGTCTATCCCCGATTCGGGGGAAAAATGGGGGAGGGAGTTAATAACTGATGCCAAAAGAAGTGAGATTCGTTGATCTAAGCATGCAACAGCGTGAGGAGATCCTCGAACGGATAAAGAAGCTTTCAGAGAGAGAAGTGGAAGTCATTGAGCTGGTCGATGGCCGTTATTATAAAGAAGTTGCTGATGAACTTGATATCGGGTACCAGACAGTTAAAACTCACTTAAAATCGATCACAAAAAAACTGACCATAAAAGATCAAGATGGCTACGAACTAAAGTTGAATGGGAAAGATCAGCTGGCTCTTGCATGGATGGAGTACTTAAGGAAAAAAGAAGCTTCTATATTTACTCAGGAATCTGGGGAACTACGGGTTGGTGAAGAGGTTGTGGCATCAGACTCTATTCCAGAGGAAGATAATGGGAACGAGGATAAACGCTCAAAATGGATTATTCTTGGCATTGTTATCATTGTATCGCTGGTTGTGTTGGGTCTTGTTGTTTATCCACGGCTTGATCCATGTTACAAATATCGAGATCTCACCCGGTATCACTGGGAGGCTGTATCTGCTACCTGGGAGTCGAAGGATCTATTGTGGAATAAGCAGATTTTAATAACTGAAACCGCACCAAATATGAGTTACGGTAAGGTTGAGTCAGAGGTCCTTACATTTGAAGTTGCCCACTGTCCCATGTTCCGGATGCATATTGACATGATAGATGAGAATACTGCCATCACCGTTCAGATCCTGGACAAAAACACAGGTCAGTCGAAAGATATCATCAAGGATGCCAATCATAATGGTATGTGGTCTGCCAATCTGATCCAAATCTTGGATTGGGATAATTCTGACATGCAAACCTTTACACTCAACATATGGATAAGCGGCGACGGTGATGGCCACTCCGCCACTCTGGACATGATTTCTTTCACTCATTAACTGTTATCTGGTCGGTACCCCTAAACGCCACGGTGAAAAAGCGGGTTGACCATCAACTGGATATAAATCCTGAAATTGGTCGTCTTCAAAGAATGTACCCATTTCATCTCGCATCACTAAATAGGGATTCCCCTTGCGGAACACCTTCCGTGCAATCTTGGCTGTATCTTCTGGAATAGCTGGGATTGCTTTTGGAGACATACTCATCATGCGATACCTCATCGAATTCATTGGATGTACCGCATTCTAGCTGTAGCTGTCTTTTCCAACCATATATTGAGTTCGCCAACAGCACCGTTGCTATCAATTGACCTAATGAGTCTGTCATATTATCATTATCACAAGAATAGAGTTTTGAAAAATGATTCCCTCTGAAAAACCCGCCAATCTCCAGCCTGCAATAGACGCTTTTCACAAAGAACTGTGGCTGGCTAACCACTCCGAACACACCCTGCGGGCTTATCGAACCGACCTCACCCAATTGGCTGCTTTTCACCCTGGTCCGGTATCTATTCTCAGTGCCGACATCCTGCGTAACTTCTTTGGACGCTTCGCCAATCTGTCGGCTGCTACCCGGTCACGCAAACAATCATCGGTGTCGAGTTTCTTGGCCTGGGCCTATCAGCAGGAACTGATTGATAGCAATCCGATGACCCGCATCACTCGTGTGCAGACCGAGCCCCCTGCTCCACGTCCGGTATCGCGGCAGGAAGTTGAGGCCGTGCTAAGCCATATCTCTCGATTGCGCGACCGGTTGTTGTTCACTTTACTGTTTGAAACCGGCATGCGTATTGGGGAAGCGCTTACGCTCTATGTGGAGGACCTTGACCTGACACCCGATGATGAGCGGGTAACGGTGCTGGGCAAAGGCAAACCGTCGCCGCACCATCCTGCTTGATGACCCGGCTCTGGTCAATCTGCTGAAGCGCTATTTACGGAAACATCGCTACCGTCATGGACCTGTCTTCCGTGCCCATAAGAATAGTCGTGGAGGCTCAATGAGCTATCAGGCTGCTCAGCAATTGTGGGCCAAATACTGCAAACTGGCAGATGTTAAGTGCTCCCTGCACCAGTTGCGTCATGCTCATGCCACTGAGTTGATTAACGATGGGATTAGTCTGGCCACTATCCGCAAGCGACTCGGCCACAAGAACATGCAGACGACCCTTCGGTACGCTCAACAGAATGATGAAGTTGCTGATGCCGAACTGAGGGAGAGACGTCGACGCAAGCGGTAAGCGTGTTATCTCAAGGTCAATGATATATCGATGTGCGCCGATGGACGTACGCTTCATCACGGATTCTACCGGTTACCCAATTTGAAAATCGGCGATGTCGAGATACTTCCCCGTTCTGGCACACTAACCGTGCGCTACGGCAAGGGAGGAAGCTATCGGGAGGTTCCACTCACCCTTGATGTTCGGCGGGCGCTGCAAGCTTACATGGATGAGTTTGCTCTGAATAAGGAGGACTCCCAACACCCACTCTGGCTAGGGCGCAATGGTGCCATCCGTCATCGCAGCAGCATCACACGGATGATGAATAAATATGCTATTCGGGCCGGATTAGGAAATGTGACCCCCCACATGCTGCGCCACACATTTGCCACCCGTTATTTGAAGGCCAACCCGGATGATTTGCGCGGGTTAGCTCGGCTGCTTGGCCACACCAGCCTGGACACCGTGATGATTTATACCGAACCGGCCATTGACGACCTCGCCCGGCGCATGGAGCGGGTGGAAGCTGGACATGAACCTGGCAGCTAACGCTCTGAAACATGACTCTATGCTTGCCTTCAGCTAACTTCGAGAAGAGAATAAGAATAAAGACCTTAATTTGCCATACATGAGCAAAAACCACCGCACGATATCGTATACTTAATAAAAAGTATTGGTTGAGTGAACATGTTTCCAAGATTAGACCTTCTCCGCAAACCACCGCCTATCGAACAGACTGCCGGTGCCGCCATCATAGACAGCATGCCCCACGCGGTATTGGCACTGGACCAAAACAACCGGGTCAGCTACCTCAACCCGGCAGCCGAAAAGCTGTTCAACGTTAAGATCGCCGCCAGCCAACCGCTTGAAGAAATAAGCACACCTCTGGCCGAAGCTCTACAAGAAGCACGCGACGCTGGCGAATCGAACATCGAATATAAGGATGAGGATCACGGCCTGGCTCACTATTTTGAGGCCCATGTTTCTGTGCTGGTGGACCACCGCGGGCGCAGGACAGGGTGGGTGGTCATGGTCAGTGATATCACCGAACAAAAAACGCTGTCCATGGCTCAGGCCCGGTCAGAGCGCTTCCAGATTCTATTCGACAAATCACCGGATGCTGTGGTGCTGATCGATCCCCACGCACCGGACGTGTCCTGGCCGATCATCGATTGTAACCCGACTTTCTGCCGGATGAACGGCTATGACCGCAAAGAACTAATCGGCCAGTCGATTGATATCGTCCATGAAGGGCCGGACAGCGGGAGCAATCGCGCCGATTTTTTTCGGCGACTCCGGCAGGAAGGAACGATCAAAGGGACTATCCTCCACCGCCGGAAGGATGGGTCCATCTACCACATCCAGTATGTGACCTCCCTGTTTACCTTTGAGGGCAAGGATTTTGTGCTGGGTATTGACCGTGACATCACCGAGCGAATCCAGGTGGAGCAGGCCCTGATCCAGCACGTCAGCCAACTGGAATTGATCAACCAGGTCAGCCGCGAGATTGCCGCCGAGCTGTCGCCAGGTATTCTACTGGCAAAGGCCGCCGAATTGATCCAGGAGAGCTTTGGCTACCCGCACGTCGGGTTGTTCCTGCTCGACCAGGAGCACGAGGAACTGGTGATGAAGGCCAGGGCCGGGTCGTATGCAGCGCTCTTCCCAGCCGATCACCGGCTCAAGCTGGATGCCGGGATCAACGGCTGGGTGGCCCGGAATGGGCAGCGGCTGCTGATCGGGGATGTGCGGACCGAGCCGCGCTACTACAATCCCTTCCCGGAGCAGTTGATCCTGTCAGAGTTGAGCGTCCCGATCAAGTGGGGGGATGAGACGGTCGGCGTCCTGGACATTCAGAGCGACCAGCTTGATGCCTTTGGCAAGAATGACGTGCTGGTGCTGGAAACTCTGGCTGACCAGATCGCGACAGCCATCCAGAATGCCCGCCTGTTTGAGCAGACGCAGCAGGCGCTCGGCGAGTTGGCTGAGGCCGAAGGAGCCATCCGAGCCGAGCGTGACCGGGCGCAACAGTACCTTGACGTGGCCGGGGCGATCATCGTCGCCCTGGACCGAGATCAACGCGTGACGCTGATCAACCGTCAGGGCTGTGAAGTCCTGGGCTACGAGCCGCACGAGATCATCGGCCAGGACTGGTTTGACTTCGCCATTCCTAAACATGAGCAGCAGCCGACAAAAGCCATCTTCCAACAGCTAACAACCGGGCATATTGAAAGGCTTGAACGAGCTGAAAACGTGGTCATCACCCGGCAGGGAGAAGAACGGATCGTTGAATGGCGAAATGCCCTCCTGCGGGATGAAGGCGGGCGGATCACCGGCACGTTGAGTTCCGGGATCGACGTGACCGAGCGCTGCCGGGCTGAGGCAGACGAGCATGAGCAGCGCATCCTGGCCGAAGTGCTCCGCGATAACGCGGCGATCATTAACAGCACCCTGGACCTGGACAGTGTGCTGGAGCGGGTGCTTGAAAATGTTGTGCGGGTGGTCGATTATAGTGCTGCAGATGTTCTCCTCATTCAGGATGGCGTGGCCCGCATTAGAAGAGCCAAAGGTTACGATCAATATGTAACTGAAGAAGTTATACAAGAAATTGTGCTACCGGTCAGCACGACCGCGAACCTGCGTAGAATGAGTGAAACACAGCAGCCCGATATCATTCCAGATGTTTCGCGTGATCCAGATTGGATTTTCTCCTCGACCTATGCCTGGGCACGCGGCTACATCGGTGCGCCGATCATTTTCAACGACGAGATCATTGGTTTCATCTCTCTGATCAGCAAGCAGCCCGATGTATACCAACTGTCCGATGCCGAACGCCTGCAGGCTTTTGCCGATCAGGCCACGATTGCTATCCGGAATGCCCAGCTTTACGAGCAGGTAAATCGCAATGCTGCCGAACTGAAAGCCAGCAACGAGCGTCTGGCGGCTTACGGGCACACCATTGCCCATGACTTAAAAAACCCGCTGAACACCCTCTTGATGGCATTTGAGATTATACTGATCGAAAATGAGGGACTCTCTCCCGCTGCGCAAAAGTTCACCCGGCAGAGTCAGAAATTGGTCATCACGATGAGTCGAACGATCGATGGCTTGCTGCGCTTCGCCGAATTGCGTGAGGATCAGGCTGAGATCGAACCGGTTGATATGAATACGGTGGTCGAGGACGTGTTAGCCCAGCTCATGAAGCTTATTATGGATCGAGGAGTCCGGATCGAGATAGCACCCGATCTGCCTTCTGCGATGGGTTATACCCCCTGGATTCAAGAGGTGCTGGCTAATTTAATTAGCAACGCGGTTAAGTACATTGGACAGGACAACCCCGATCCACTGATCATGATTCGCGGGAGTATGCAGGGGGATAAGGTTCGCTACGAGATTGAAGATAACGGGGTCGGCATCGCGCCGGAAGTCCAGGAGAAGCTGTTTGAAATGTACACCCGTTTCCACAAGAGCGAAGCCAGCGGACATGGTCTGGGGTTGCCCATCGTCGAGAGCATCATCCACAAGCTCAACGGCGAGCTTGGTGTTGAGAGCATCCCTGACGAGGGCAGCACCTTCTGGTTTACCCTGCCTGCGCCCCTAACCTAGGTTCTGAGTATCATTGGAACAGGATCGTACTCTAATATCCCGGGAAAACCATACACTTTGAACTCGAATTTCCCTTAGAATATATTTTTGTTTCGTGATCACTCATTCCCCTTAACGCGGCGTTTGACTTGGATGAAGTCCGTAAACCGAAATTTCATTTCACACCTGAATAGGGCCTTATGCTAGTTCGGAAACGCCAACGACTTGATTTGCAAGTAGTTGGGTCGTCCGAGTAAACGATTGATGTAAATGCATAAGGTGTGAGCGGCCAACTTGGTGTAAAGACGGGTGACCAAACCCAGGAAGGTATGAGCATGGTTTTGCTCCAGGTTGAACTGCTCGGAGAGTTGACAGTTCACCGTTTCGATGATCTGCCGAACACGATTGAACCACTTGCGAAAATGCTTGGAAACCTGCCTTTTCTCATTCCCTTTGGGCAGCGTGACCAGCTCAATGCGATTGAAGGAGCGAAGGTGGTCGACCACCCACTGACTGATGTAAGCTTTGTCGCCTAACACGACCCGGTCGGTATGGTCGCTCAAGACATCTTGCCCGGCGCTCAGGTCGGTTTCATTGGCCGGAGCCAGTTCAAAATCAAGGATCAGGCCACTGAGGGTGGTCAGCAAATGCAACTTGTAACCGAAAATCGTCTGGTCGTTCTTGCTGGGTACTTTGCCGAATGCCGCCCCGTATCCTTGCCAATCTGCTGTTGATGAGGGAACCAGATGAAACTGGACGACCTCAACCGGCAGGCTATCGATGACACACTGCGGGTCGAGGCTCAAATCTAACTTGTGCAGCACGGCCTGACGCACCTGGTTGAACGCTTGATACAAATACCGTCTCCGCCGATTGAAACGGCTTTGGGACGGAATGACCGGAAACAAATCGCGGTGACTATGCCAACAGCTCAACAATTCCGTCTCCAAATCCCATCCACGACATTCTCCTACCAGCGCTATTGTCAGCAGTTCGCTGTCGCTACATTCGGGAGCCGGACCTGGGCGCTTGAACAGGGGGCAATCTCTTTCCAGATGTCATCGACAATTACGTACATATACAAGCAAAAATCATTGAAGTCTTCTATCATTGGTGTATCTCCTTGTTGTTTGGTGATTTGCTCTTCCCAAACTTACAAGGAGATTCCTCTTTATTCAAATTCAACTAGCATAAGGCCCGAATATGGTTGAGATTGAACGGTCTGTTCTATCTTGCCCATGTCTCCGGCAGCGTTTATCTGATTGCGATGGACGTAGCAAACTTTCAGCACGCTGTCCCCCATCATTTCTCCGGTCGAGTACTAGCCAACTGTGAAACTGCTCCCTATCAGGTAGAAACTGCCGGCACTTCCTCTGTTTGACCACACTTTCCAGCTACTTTCCACAATTTATCCACAAACTCCATACGCATTCCACACTGGCTGCAGGTGTCATTCTACTACACTGAAGGGGAGTAGAGTTCAACCGATAGGGGAATACACGATAATGCACAAGACAACTGACAAACTGACTTTTAAGAAATTATTCGGGGACCTTCTGGCTTCATACTCCATCCTATACGCAATCAGCCTGATCGTACTGCTCGCCCTGTACACCCTTTCGGGGGATCAGATATGGCTGATTGGATTTGTTGGTAACTTCCTGGAATGGGTATTACTGCCCACCCTGATTTTGTTCCCCCTTATGCTCTGGCGGCGGCGCTGGCTGGCCTCTGTACTGGTTGGAATTAACGCTACAGCCTTTCTGGTCCTATTCGGCGGACAGTTTATCCCCAACATGGGGATCGCTGTCGCAATGGCCGACTCAGGACACACGACGCTAACAGTCATGACTTATAACACCAACTCCGAAAGCGTCCGGCTCGACGACCTGCTCTACACCTTACGTGAGGCAGATGCAGACGTGGTCGGACTCCAGGAACTCGGCAATAGCAGCGCTACCGCCATCCAGAATGAACTACTAGACGTGTATCCCTATCAAATACTCTACGGTTACGGCACTCAAGGAGTTGGTGTTTTAAGTCACTATCCGATTGTCAGCCATGAATATGTAGAGGGCGAGACCGCCTTCCCGTATCTGGTCGCTACCCTTGATGTGGACGGGCATCTGCTGACCGTGATCAGCGCTCACCCGCCCTCGCCAATGCGCAGCCTGACACGCGGCGTCTACTACTCACGCGGCGTCGAAGACGTTCAGAGCATCGCCGACCGGGCAGGAAACGGCAATCCAACCCTACTGCTGGGTGACCTGAATGCCACCCCGCACAGTGAAGAATATGCCCTGCTCGAAGATGCCGAATTGGTCGACAGTTTCCAGAAGGCGGGATGGGGATTTGGCAATACTTTTCCCGCGGGGCCGGGCCGTTTGATGCCGGGTGTACCGATGGTACGGATTGACTACATCTGGCACACCGGCGACTTTCGAACGACCGATGTCTGGGTGGGGGCGGACGGTGGCTCCGACCACCTCCCCGTCTATGCCGAATTAGTCTGGCAGTATTCTACATAAACCTCTTATTCGTCCGGGGGGCAGGCTCGTGTCACGACTCGCTACTTTACTAAAGGGAGCTAACCAGGTGAAGGCGCGCCGCAGAAGGGACTCGCGTAAAATGATTTATAATCTAACAAAGTGCCCTCATAAATTAACGGAAAGGTAATAGCCTATCAGGAGAAATCATCCTCATGAATAACCATGTCCTACTTATTGATGACGAGAGAATGCTGCTCGAACTCGTGACTCACTTTTTGAGTGGATGGGACATACCGATGATTGCGGTGAACAATGGCCCGGACGCCCTGGATATTCTCCGTGAACGGCATCGAGAGATTGGCCTGGTTTTGTTGGATCTTGCCATTCCTGACATGGACGGGTACACGATCGCCCAGACCATTCGCGACGACCTGGGACTGACCGAACTGCCCATTCTGGCCCTGACTGCCTTGGCGGGGGTTGAGACTGAGCGGAAAGTGTTGGAAGCCGGGATGAATGACATGGTCGCTAAACCCTTTAATGGCCCCAGGCTACTCGAAGTGCTGGCCGAATACGGCCTTTACCACCCTGCGGAATAGGAGCGAAAATAACGGCGACCTTCACCCGCAGTTTATGCTGAAATGGTCACTGTCTGAAAATGCCGTTGACATCGGTATCATGAGGTACGTTGCCTAATTGCCACTTGTCTGGAGTTCACTGTTACACTGTCCCCAAAGTACACATCTGCCGGAGCCAGAATTTATACCAGAAATCACCCTTTCGATAAAACATATGTAAACGCCCCAGTAACATCTGTGTCGAGTGCAAGTATTAAATATGTTATACAATGATGGTTATACGCAAATGCGTTGATTTTTCCGACTACGAACTACTGCTGCATCGGTTAGAATTTACATGAAGATGCCCGATGGATACAAAATGTATCGATGTTCTCTTGATTGAGGATATTCCCGACGGTGCTAACCTGATATCGGGATATTTAGGCGAAACAACCACCTTCCAATTCAACCTGCACGTTACTGACCGCCTTTCTTCAGGATTAACCCACCTCATCAATAAACATCTGGATAGTATACTACTCGACTCTGGCCTGCCGTACGGCCAGGGATGATGCGTGCGAGAGAGTAGGTGTTAAGCATGTTTAGTTTGATGGTGCTACCAGACGATGAGACAACATCCTCATCGAAAAACGCTGCTGCAGCCTGGCTGGAATCGCTGTTGCCAGATGTATCAGGTCTTGATGCTTTTCGAGCCAGGTTGGTGCTCATAGCAGCCTCAATCATCACGGCGGCTATGCTGCTTTTTCTCCTGGTTCAGGGCGCTCCCTTCGTGTTCCGGGGTATCTATCACGCCGCGCCAGCAGCAGATTATGTGATAGATGCGATTGGCCTTGCTATCGGCGTGTCAGCTATCCTGCTGAATCGCTCCGGGCGAATCCAGGCAGCAACGTGGCTGGTGATTGGGAGCCTGATCGCCCTGGCCGCCCTTCAGCTTTACCTGGAAGGAAGCCCACCGATCGATCTTGCAGGAGCATTTTCGCTGTTGGTTGTCGTCGTGCTGGCCGTTGTGTTGCTGGATTCTCCCGGCACGTGGTTGGCTATCGCTGCCGCCATTGTGATCTACGAGGGAGCGCATCTCTTGTGGCGAGCAGGCATGATCCAACCGGCCATCGGGCGTACGCTTCCTGCACGATCCATTTTTGCAATGGTAGCG
The DNA here is from genome assembly GCA_050288085.1 of Anaerolineae bacterium. Classification (GTDB taxonomy): domain Bacteria; phylum Chloroflexota; class Anaerolineae; order Aggregatilineales; family UBA3940; genus JBNKDD01. Next base: position 4,970 of record JBNKDD010000035.1, on the reverse strand, counting down.
TGGCTGGTATGCATAGTAATCATCGCCGCCCTCATGCAATCAACCTTAGGGTATCTTCGTTTCCAGTCCAGGAAACTTGAGAAGCAAACCCACGATCTGGGGGAACGCATCAAGGAAATCCGGTGCTTATATCACGTGACCGACCTGCTGCGCCATCAGGTTCACGGCATGGATGATTCCCTCCAACAGGTCGTTGAAGTGCTTCCACCCGGCTGGCAGTACCCGGATATCACCTGCGCGCGCATTCGGTTTCTGGATAAAGAGTACGTCACCGATAACTTCAAAGAGACAACATGGCGACAGATTGAAGACCTGGTGATAGCGGATGATGTTGCCGGTTCGGTTGAGGTCTTTTATCTGGAAGAGAGACCAGAGGAAGCCGAAGGACCATTCTTGAAAGAGGAGCGTGACCTGCTCAAAGCGATAGCGGATCAGATTGCAGCGGAGGTAATCCGGTGGCAGGCGCGCGAAGCGTTGGAAGACAGCGAGACACGCTATCGCATCCTGATCGAAAACGTGCCGCTCGCCATCGGGCTGGCAACACTGGACGGCCAGGTGCGAGCCTGGAACGAAGCTGCATACGCTCTGACCGGTTACCCGCACGATACACCGCTAGCCGACATCAACATGGCCGAAATCTATCATAACCCGGAGGACCGCTCACGGGCGATTGCCAGGCTGCAAGCAGATGGCTATCTGCGCGATTTTGAGACGAAGATTAATCGCCGGGATGGCACTGTTCGGGATGCCTCGTTGAGTTTTGTGCCCTGCATGCTTGGCGGTGAGCAGTTGCTGCTCTCGGTTGGGCAGGATGTCAGCAGGCGCAAGCAGGCCGAAGAGGCGCTCCGGGCAAGTGAGGAGCGTTATCGGCACACACTCGATAACATGTTGGAAGGCTGCCAGATTATCGGTGATGATTGGCGCTACCTCTATCTCAATGATGCTGTTACCAGACAAGGCCACCGGGACAAGGAGGAACTGCTGGGTCGCACCATGATGGAAGCCTATCCTGGCATTGAAGAGACAGCCATGTTCTCAGTACTGCGGCGTTGTATGGATGAGCGCGTTTCAGAACGCATGGTGAATGAATTTGTCTACCCTGATGGTTCCAGTGCGTGGTTTGAGCTAGGTATTCAGCCCGTGCCTGAGGGACTGTTTATCCTCTCTTACGACATCACCGCGCGCAAGCAGGCGGCGGAGGCACTGCGTGACAGTGAAGAGCGCTACCGGATTCTGGTTGAAAATGTACCGCTGGGCATTGGACTTGCCACCCCTGATGGGCAACTGAAAGCCTGGAATAAGGCTGCCTACGAATTGTTTGGTATTTCACCTGATACTCCCCCCGAAGATATCGATCTGAGCGGTGTTTATCATAATCCGGAAGATCGAGTGCGAGCTAAGGCCAGGTTCCGGGAAGATGGCTACCTGCGTAAATTTGAGTTCAAGGCTAACCGCAGTGATGGGGCTGTCAGGGATGTTACTTTGAGCTTCACACCCTGTATGCTGGGCAGCGAGCAATTTGTGCTCTCAGTGTTGCAGGATATTACGGAGCGTAAGCAGGCGGAAGAGGAAATCCGGAGTCTGGCAAGATTCCCCGGTGAAAACCCTGGCCCGGTCATGCGCGTCGCTTCTGATGGCACTTTGCTTTATTCCAATAAGCCTGGCTTGAGCCTTCTGTCGGACGGGCAGCTACAGATTGGACAGATCGTCCCTCCTATACTGGGGGATGTTGTTTCCCAGGCACTGGTCAGTGGGGCAATGCAGTTGCTCGACCTTGAACTCGGTGAGCGTGTCTATTCGCTGCATGTGGTGCCGATCAGCGAGGCAGGCTATGCCAACCTGTATGGCCGTGATATCACCGAGCGCAAGCGTGCGGAGGAGGCATTGCGTGACAGTGAAGAACACTTTCGAGCGATCTTCGAACGTTCTACCATTGGCAAATCGATTACTACGCCTACCGGCCAACTACTGAAAATCAACCAGTCGTTTGCCGATATGCTTGGTTACACAGTCGAAGAGATGCAGAAGCTCAACTTTGCTGAGCTCACTCACCCGGATGATACTGCCGAAAGCCAGGAATGTGTGCGTTGTTTGCTGGCTAACGAGCAGTCCAGTTATCAGATGGAGAAACGCTACCTCCATAAAAAAGGGCAGACGATCTGGACAATAGTAACGACCATGCTGCTGCGAGACCAGTTCGGCGATCCCCGATATTTCATTACCAGCATTGTGAACATCACCCAGCGCAAGCAGGCCGAAGAGAAAGTCCGCCGCCAGAAACAAGAGTTGACCGCTGCGCTTCAACAAAAAGATGAAGCTTATATCCTTCTCGATACACTGATGAGCACTGCACCCGTCGGCCTGGCATTTGTTGACAGCGAGCTGTGCTATAGGCGAATCAACGACACCTTGGCAGAGGTCAACGGCGTTCCGGCAAAAGATCACATTGGTTATGCTGTGCGGGAAGTGCTCCCAGAACTGGCTCCGGTCGTGGAACCGCTGTTCCGGCGTGTCATGGAAACGCGCCAACCGATCGTCAACCTGGATGTCAGCGGCGAGACACCGAAATCACCCGGCGAGCACAGGGATTGGTTAGCCAGCTATTATCCTGTGGTAGCGCAGGATGGAAGTGTCCTGGGTGTTGGTTTGGTCGTGCTGGAAATTACCGAACGTAAACGAATGGAGGAGCAAGTCCGCAAGCTGAATGAAGGCCTTGAGCAGCAGGTACTTGAACGCACCGCCGAACTTCAGGAGGCCAACCGCGAGCTTGAAGCCTTCTCATACAGCATCTCACATGACCTGCGTGCTCCTTTGCGGGCGATGGACGGGTTTTCGCGCATCCTGGTTGAGGAGTATGCCGATATGCTGCCACCCGATGGTGCCCGCTACCTGCATCGGGTGCGAGCAAATGCGCAGCAGATGGCCCGGTTGATCGACGAACTGCTCACCTTCTCTCGCCTGAGCCGCCAGGAACTCAACAAGCAGAGCGTCGCCCCCGCCGACCTGGCCCGCCAGGCGTTCGCCAATCTGCGCGCAATACAGGAAGAACGGGAGGTACAGATCACCATCGGTGACTTGCCTGTCTGCCAGGCAGACCCGGTGTTGCTGCGGCAGGTCTTTGCCAACCTGTTGGACAATGCGCTCAAGTTCACCCGTGATCAGAAGCACCCATCGATTGAGGTGGGCTACACACAGGTCGCTAACGAAGATGTCGTATACTATGTAAAAGACAATGGTGTTGGTTTTGATATGCGGTACGTTGATAAGTTGTTCGGCGTGTTCCAGCGCTTGCACCGGGTTGAGGAGTATGAAGGCACCGGGGTAGGCCTGGCTACGGTGAAGCGTATCATCCACCGGCATGGTGGGCGCATCTGGGTTGAGGCGGCAGTTGGACTGGGGGCTACCTTCTACTTCACATTGGGAGGGAACAACAATGAATGAACAACCTGTGGAGATTCTGCTGGTTGAGGACAATCCCGACGACATCGAACTGGCCCTGCATGCCCTCAAACGGAACAACTTAGCCAACCAGATTGAGGTGGTGCGGGACGGTGCGGAGGCACTGGATTTCATCTTTGCCACAGGCCGCCATGCCGACCGGGACATCAACCGGTTCCCCAGGGTGATCCTGCTGGACCTCAAGCTGCCGAAAGTGGATGGTCTGGAGGTGCTCCGGCGGGTTAAATCCGACCCACGTACCCGTGCGATCCCTGTCGTTATGCTGACTTCCTCCCGCGAGGAGCGCGACATTGTCGAAAGCTACCAGTTAGGTGTCAACAGTTACATCACCAAGCCGGTTGATTTTGACCAGTTCATGGAGGTGGTGAGGCAGCTCGGTCTCTATTGGTTGTTGATTAACCAGCCTCCTGAGCTGTGAGATGGTGATGGAGGTGTGTATGTCCACACCAGTGTCTATCTTGATTCTTGAGGATAACCCCGACGATGCCGATCTGATGCTGTACGAGATACGCCAGGCCGGATTTGATCCCACCTGGCAGCGCGTTGATACCGAAGAGGGGTATCTCGTTCTACTGGAATCGCAGCCCGACATCATCCTGGCCGATTTCGCGATGCCGCAGTTCGATGCACTGCGTGCTCTGGCGCTGTTGGAAGAGCGTGCCCTGGATATCCCGTTGATTGTTGTATCAGGCACAATTGGCGAGGAAGTGGCCGTTGAATGTATGCGCCTCGGCGCTGTCGACTACCTGCTCAAGGATCGGCTGGCACGCCTGGGGCAGGCGGTGACCCGCGCTCTGGAGGCCAGACGCACGCGCAAGGAAAAGCGGCGGGCGGTGGAGGAACTGCAAGAAAATGAAAGATTGTTGCGAACCATCGCCCAAAACTATCCCAATTCGTATCTATCCATCGTAGAGAAAGACCTGACGATTGGGTTTACCTCTGGGCAGGAATTCCGGAATCAGAATCTGGACCCAGAACAGTATGTTGGTCTACCCCTTGACCAGGTCTTTGGCGACCAGACGGCGGTCATCCAGGAACACTACTTGAAAACGTTTGAAGGCCAGGAACAGTCTTTCGAGCTTTTTATCAACACTCAGCACCAACACTACCGAACGGTTCCCTTATATGCTCAAGATGGTACGATTCCACGTATCCTTACTGTCGTTGAAAACATCACCGTGCGCAAGCGTATGGAGGAGGCGCTGCGCCAGAGTGAGGAACGCTACCGCCTGCTGGCCGAAACGACCCGTGACGTCATCCTGCTGCATGATATGGAGGGTCTGATCCGCTATGTCAACCAGGCCGGGCTGGACTTTGGCGGTTTGGAGTTGGGTAAGTCCATCATGGATTATATATCTGCCGAGTTTGTGGATGATCTGGTCGCCCGGCAAAAAGCCCGTGCTGCCGGGGATCGGTCTACCTATCTCTACGAGATCGCATTTGTGAACGGTGAAGGCCAACGCATTCCTGTCGAAATCAATTCGAGTACGATTGAATTTGACGGAGAAACC
>JBNKDD010000034.1:0-31982 GCA_050288085.1 Anaerolineae bacterium | reverse complement strand
GCTAACCAGCACCCGGTAATGTCCGCTTTCACCGCGGGCAGCGTTGGGATCCGGACTTATCCCGACCATATTGTCCAGAGCAACACGCTCAATGGAACAGGTACGGGCATCCCGGTAGGGTTGGAAGGATTGCTCAGGCGGAGAGGTGGTAGCAGTGATGGGAGCCACCGTGTCGTCGCTAAATAACGGCCAACAAGGTGGTATCCGATTCTGCGGTGTAAACTCTTCTACAGGCGAGAGCTTATAGTGAAAATCGGGAGTACCAGGGGCTACTGTATACTCCTGCATCCATTGCCCCGTGACAGCATAACGCGCAGCCCGCCGGGCTGAGTGTTGCAAGTTCACGTAGGTGTACATGATGCGTGCCAACTCAATGATCATCAAGAGCATGACGATAAATACCAGCACGGTGAGTGAAAACTCAACCAATGCTTGCCCTCGACGTTCATCGTTGTTGGTAGGTCGGAATAATAGCATTTTTCGTAACATACTACGACCTTTCATAAGAAAAAAAATAAATGCACTGGTTCACACGATGAACCTCAATGAGGTATTGCGTGAATATGTTTGTCGTGACACTAAATTATTAAAGTGCGCTCCCTACCATTATAGCAAAAAAAACGCCCAATTAAATATAGGACTTTCTAGCTACATTATTTGGTAGGAAATTGTTATTTTCTATACTTATTTGGAAAGAAAAGAGCGAGGCAGCCCTTTAATTTGACCGCCTCGCCCTCAAATTACGCGTCGTCTTCGTCCTCTTCAAACGATTCAGGATAGTCGTCATCCTCCGGTTCGAAGAAGGTTTCATCTTCTACATCATCGAAGTCAGGCCGCTCGTGTTCCTGTGTAGCATCATCGAAATCAGGTCGATCATGCTCCTGTGTCGGCATCAGATGTTCCTCCGGTTCATCACCTTCTACATCGTCGAAATCAGGCCGATCATGTTCCTGCGTTGGCCTCAGATATGATGAGTCGCGGCGGCGCTGGATAAAAAAGAAAGCAGCACCACCAACGATGGCAAGACCACCCAGGCCCATCAACCCATAGGGCAGGATCGCAGCAAAACCCTGCGGGCGCACCTGGGCCTCGATCTGCTCGGCTGACAGGAACTGTTGATCGGGCGGATTTTCTGCCTCGACAGCAGGAGCTTCTTCTTCAGCGGGCGCTTCCGCTTCAGCGGGCGCTTCCGCTGGAGGGGCTTCCGCTACTTCAGGTATTGATGTAGGTGATTCTGCTTCTGCTGGCTGCTCGACTTCCGCAGGTGGTTCTTCTGTTGGCGGCTCGACCGGTTCGGGAGTAGGTTGGGGCGGTTCAGTCGGCAGTTGAGCATTTGGATCGGGCGTCGGCAGTTCGCCCCCTTCTTCAACCGCCACTTCCGGCGGCACTTCATCGACAGCATTCTCGACGTTCTCTTCGACCAGCAGCCAGGGATTCCCGCCGATCAGACAGCCTTCCGATGGATCATCACAAACTGCGCCGCCCAAAACCACCCTGTAATTAAACCCATCCTCCGGGGTGACCGTAAAGCGATTGCCGTACATATCGATCAGGGTGGCCTGCTGGCTGCGGGCCGGGATGATCAAGGTAGAGGTGATATCGGCTCGTGCCCAGGCAACGTGAGTCACCTTATCGGCAAAGGTCAGCCGGACATAATCAACCAGGGGGAAGGTTTCTTCATCCACCCGCCGCGCAAAAATGAACCCGCTAAACTCTTCGACGACCAACCGATAAGCGTCATAAGCCGGACGCCTGCTCTCATCCGCGCGCACCAATCCATATCCCTGCTGGTCATCTTCTTCGAAGTTATCGACCATCCGGTAAACGGCCATGCGCTCCGCCCCAGCAGATAGACCCAGCGCGAACGACTGGATGATAAAGGCTGACTGCTGATCGAGCGTGATATTCTGGTGGCGGTCAAATGCAGAAGTAGATGGATAAGCCAACGGATCGATGCCTGGTCGGGCATTCACCTCATTAACCCAAACCGGCTTAAGCGGCACACCCCGGACACTCATCAATTGGTAGGGATTGGCTGTCGAGGTCCATACCCGGTCGGTGGCAAAATAGGCATTCACAGAGGCCACATCAAAATAATAATTGTTGGCAGAGGCAGTTGAATCGTCAAGGGCAATATCAAGGAAGCGCCCTAACCAGGCCGGGTCACGATCCGAGATCGCACCCAGATGGATATAGGCATTGGGGTTGGCTTCCTTCGCCACCGTATAAGCCACCTTGACCAGTTGATAATACTCCTCGGTCGATCCGGCCCACTGCGCTTCCTTATAACTGAGCGGCAGATCGGGGTTTTTCCAGATCACCCAACGGTTGATACCGCGTGAGCCATAATAGCTGACCATCTGCCGGACGAAAGCGGCCCACACATTGCCGGGATCACTGACAGGGAGATCTAAACCAGCCGGAACACCGGTAACCGGATTGCCGCTGCTGGCCCAGGCAGGTGTGGCGTACAAGACACCAACGACTTCACGCCCGGAAGTACGGGCAGTTGTCAACCAGGCATTAATATCAGACGAGGGATCCCAGTCAGTAGGGCCACCCGGCTGCATCACATCCCACCGGAAGTCGATTAACTCCCAGCCCGCCCCCAGTTCGGAGACGGCCTGAGGAGCTTCATAAGCGTTGTACAATCCGAAGTGCGGATCAACAATCTGCTGTTTTGCAGAACTGGTCGTGTGAACGGTCAGAGCAGCCAGGGTGCTCAACAGCACGGTTATCAGGCGAAGACCGATTTTCATAAGTCGAGAATGCGTCATCTTCATGAAAAACTATCCTGTGGTCAAGATGGCTTGCGAGAGTGTCTGGTACCATTGCCAGGTTTTCTCAAGTCCCTCCTGAATGGAAACCTGAGGTTCATAACCCAGCAGCTGCCGGGCTTTATCTATACTGGCATAGGTAATAGGAAGTTCGCTAGGTGGAGCAGAGAGAATCTTTAATCGGGCCTTCTGGCCGACAAGCTCTTGAATAATATCTACGAAATCGCCCAGGCGCACCGGTTCGCCGCGCCCGATGTTGATTATTTCGTATCCAAGCGGTTTATCGAGGGCAGCCACAATGCCGCGCACGATATCCCCCACATAAGTCCAATCGCGGTACATGTCGCCGTTATTATAGAGCGTGATCTCTTCACCCTTGAGTATCCGATCCATGACCATGTAGGCCATCATATCAGAACGGACACGCGGCCCGTAGACGGTGAAAAAGCGCAGCACGGTAAAATTGATGCCGAACATATTGTGATAGGCATAGCCCATCACCTCACCTGCCTTCTTGGTGGCCGGATAAGGGGCCAGGGGTTGATCGGTGGACTGATCCTCACAGAAGGGGATTTGATCGGTTGATCCATACAGCGATGAGGTCGATGCAAAAATAAAGTTCTCTACATCATAAGTCCGGGCCACATCCATGACGTGGATCGCGCCGTTGACATTTACCTCAATATAATGAGGGGCGTTTTCAATTGAAGGCCGGACACCGGCCAGTGCTGCCAGGTGTACAATCCGTTGTGGATGGTATTGACCGGCGACGTGCATCACTAATTCACGATTCTGTACATCACCTTCAACCAGGTGATAGTGTGGGTGATCCCGGTAGGCCGCCACATTTTGCCGCTTGCGGGCCGGGCTGTAAAAGTTGGAGAAGTTATCGAAACAAACCACGCGTTCACCGCGTGCTAACAGTGCATCGGTCAGGTGGCTGCCGATAAAACCGGCCCCACCGGTAATTAAGGTGGTACGCACAAATGAATTGTTGTTACTCATGAAACCTCATCAGCAGGTCGAATATCCTGTATATTAAGTTGGACGCGGCGTTGATTTTTCCATTCGTTCACTTCAAGATAATAAACCACATCCAGGGTATCAGGCAGGGAATTATACTGCTCCCCCCGCCTAAAGGCTATCGCTTCTAATGAAGGGCCATCCTCGACAGACAGCATCAACTTGAGATGCCGTCCATCTGCTCCTACCTGCTTCTTCTCTTTGACCCTGACTCCGCGCGACACAAACAGGGGAGCGGGGTTAGCTTCTCCGGTAGGTTCCAGCACCGCCAGCTTATCGAACAATTCCACGCTAACTTCGTTCAGAGGAAGGTCGGCATCGATCTCAATCACAGGGAACAGATCGCGGTCGGCGAGTTCCTGGGCGGCCAGGTCGATCAGCCGCTCTTGCAACCGGGGAATATTCCGGTTAGCAACCGTAAACCCGGCGGCGGCAGCGTGCCCTCCATATTTTTCCAACAGGTCATCACAGTCTTGTAAAGCATGGGTGATGTGAAATTCCGGGATGCTCCGGCAGGAACCATGACTCTCTTCCTCACCCATGTGCAGGACAACCGACGGGCGATAATAGCGTTCGGTTAACCGGCTGGCAACCAATCCCACCACCCCCTGCTCAAAGCGTTTATCGGCAGCAAACAACAGGGGAAGCTCATCAACATCCGGCAGGGATTCCTCGGCCCAATCCTGCATCTGGTTAGTTTTTTCCTGGCGTTCCCGGTTGATGGTGTTGAGTTCCTGGGCAAGCTGGCTGGCTGCCGTCGCATCGACAGCGGCCAACAGGCGATAAGCCAGCATCGCCGAGCGCAGCCGACCGGCAGCATTAAGACGCGGGCCGATCATAAACCCAATCGAGATGGTGTTCACCGCGCCTGTCCTGACCTTCGATACGCCATACAGGGCATGAAGCCCGGCCCGGCGAGGTTGGTTCAGGAGCTTCAACCCGTTCTGGACCAGCACCCGATTCTCACCGCGCAGGGGAGCAATATCGGCTACCGTGCCGATAGCTACCAGATCAAGCCAGTCTTCGGGCCGCCAGTTATCGTCGGACCGGTAACCCCGGCGTTGGGCTTCCATGAACAAGCCTTGCGCGATCTTATAGGCGATCCCTACCCCGGCCAGCATTTTCTCCGGGTATAAGCAGTCCGGCTGTTTGGGGTTGATCACGGCCAGGGCGGGGGGTACTACCGGCCCAACGCTGTGATGATCGGTGATGATCATATCCAGCCCGTATTCATTGCCATCTTCGACTTCTCGAACAGAACGGATACCGCAGTCTACGGTAACGACCACCCTTATCCCTTGTTCGGCCAGGTGCTTGAGCGCCGGGCTGTTCAGGCCATAGCCCTCATCGACTCGATCCGGGATATAAGGCCGGACATTTGCACCAAGCCGACCGAGCACCTCGGTTAACAGGACGGTAGAGGTCACACCATCTGCATCGAAGTCACCATAAACTGCAATCGGATCGCCATCCCGGATCGCCATCCGCAGACGGTAGACAGCCTCGTCCATGCCCTTCATACGGAAGGGGTTATCATCGGCCCGGTATGGCGCAAAAAATTCACCGGCCAGCTCCGGGGTAGTGTAGCCGCGCCGGTAAAGAACCTGGGCCAGAACCGGGTCAACAGCCTGTTGTCCCAGCTCGGTGATAAATTCGGCGGGTGCGGGATCGGCAATCCGCCACCGTTTGTTGTTCAGGTGATTCAAAACATAATCTCTGGTTTTTAAAATAGCACGCAACATCCTAACACGGATATAAAGAATAGAGCAAAAACCCCGATATTCCCCCCAGTTTTTCGGGTGGTTGGTTCAAGATCGGGGAGTTCTGATGGAAATTCGGTATAATGGTAAGAGAAGAGATTTTTAAGCGATGGATGTAACAGGAGCTATGAATGGCAATTAAAGCCGTAGTAACCTTTTTTGTCGGCGCTTTTGTCGTGGCTGCATTGGCCGGGCTGGGACTGATCGCGGCGAATTCGGCGCGTGGACGCTCGATCCGGCTGGGCGTCGTGTTGGTGATCATTGGCGCGGTGGGCGCAATTATCTTAATCCCACTCAATGCTGGGTTAGTATTGATCCAGCCTGATCAGGTGGGTGTCCGGTTCCGGGTAACCGGCAGCGGCGAGGCAGCCTTACTTGAACCGCTTCAACCTGGTTTATCCTGGGTGGTTCCCTTCATTGACGATGTGCAAACTTACGAGACATCGCGGCAGAGTGTCACCATGGCCGACTCTTCCGAAGTTATGGCGGATCAGAGTGTGCCCATCGGTGGTGGGGTGCGGGCCATATCCAGTGACGGGCAGGCCATCACCGTTGACGTGACCGTGATCTATACCATCGACCGGACACGCATCAACGAGATTCACCGCAACTGGCGTAAGACCTACGGAGAGGGCTTTATCGTCCCTCAGACCCGCTCTGAAGTTCGGAATGCGATCTCCGAATATGGCGCAGAGGAGATATACAGCGGCGGGCGGGCAGCCTTAGAAGCACAGATATTCCAGGAGTTGACTGATAAACTGGAGAGAGAAGGGTTCCTATTGAACGACATCCTCATTCGTAATATATCCTTCTCTGCTGAGTTCACCGACGCGATTGAGCGTAAGCAGATCGCCGAGCAGGATGCACAGCAAGCGGTATTCCGGGTGCAGCAGGCCGAGCAAGAAGCCGAGCAGGCACGGGTTGAGGCGCAGGGTCGTGCAGATTCGGCGGTGATCGCTGCTGAAGGTGACGCCCAGTCGATTGTCATCCGGGCGGAAGCCGAATCCGAAGCGCTGCAACTGATCAACGAGGTGCTCGCTGAGAACCCCAACCTGATCCAGTGGCAGTACATCAACCAGTTGGGCGATCAGGTGGAACTGGTGATCATCCCCAGCAACACCCCCTTCCTGTTTGACCTGGAGCAGTTGTTAGCCGAAACCGGCGCAGATGTGACCATTGAACCCACACCGCGCCCGGCACCGGAGACAGAAGGCGAAGGCGAGAACACTCAATAGCCTCTCAATATATGCATATTCAGCGCCCTCATCAAAAACCGATGAGGGCGTTTTGTTTATGCGAATCCTATAAGTAACTCTCTGTGATTTCTTTATTCCTAGGCCAGAGTTAGAATAGCAAGAAATTATTATGATGAAGGAGGGTAATGTGTCAAATCAGGGTCCAAGTTACGCCTACTTTAACGGTGAGATTGTTCCATTTGAACAGGCCACCATCAGCGTGATGAACCATTCATTCAACTATGGGACGGGCGCATTCGCCGGTCTTCGCGGCTATTGGAACGAGGAAGAAGAACAGCTTTTTGTGTTCCGTCCCCTCGACCACTTCAAGCGATTTCTCGGATCTGCCCGGCTTCTCTGCTTTGAACTGGATTACACCCCGGAACAGTTAACCGCCGTCGTGCTTGACCTGCTCCGCACCGAAGGCTGGAAGACCAACGTCTATATCCGCCCGCTGACCTACGTCACATCGAACGTGGTCGGGGTGCGGCTGCATGGGTTGGAATACGGCGTCACGATCTTCTCCCTGCCGTTTGGGAGCTATGTACCAGATGAGCAGGGAACCCACGTTACCTTCTCTTCCTGGCGGCGGGTTGACGATAACAGCATCCCGGCGCGGGGTAAGATCACCGGAGCCTACGTCAACTCGGCAGCGATCAAAACAGACGCCGAACGCGCCGGATTCGATGAGGCGTTGGTGCTCAACCAGGACGGGCACATCTCAGAGGGCAGCGCCGAAAACTTCTTCCTGATCCGGGATGGGGTGGTCTACACCCCACCGATCAACGCCAACATCCTGGAAGGGATCACCCGCCGCACCGTGATGCATCTACTCCGTGAGGATATGGGTGTTGAGGTCGTCGAGCGGAACATCGACCGCACCGAGGTTTACCTGGCCGATGAGGCTTTCTTCTGCGGCACAGGGGTTCAAATAGCAGCGATTACGCGGGTCGATCACCGGCCTGTCGGCGACGGGAATATGGGGCCAATCGTCAACGAACTGCGCGACCTGTATTTCAACGTCGTGTCAGGACGAGTTGAAAAGTACCGCGACTGGAACACCCCCGTCTACGAAAGCGTCCCAGCGAAATAAAAAAGGGTATGGAAATGCCATACCCAGGGGGCGAGAAAATGTCTCGCCCCTACCACTTCGGCTAAAATTCTACGAGACTAAAATCTGAGCGACCTGCTTGTAAAGCTGCGTAATGGGGTGATCGGGGTAGCGCAGCGCGAAGATCGCCTCACTGCCGAGCGCCATCATTTCATCAGAGTGAGGTAAGACGGCAGCAACCGGGCAGTTGTAGGTGCTTTCGACCCGCTTCTTCAGTTCATCCGAATCGTAGATTTGAGGGACCTTATTGACCAGCAGCACCATCCGCGGCACGTCCAGCTTGCGGGCTACTTCGACCGTTACACCGGTTCCCTGGAAGTCCTGTGAGTCCGGGCGCATGATGATCGCCAGGGAGTCGGAGATCGCGATGGATAGCAGGGTTTCTTCATTCAAGCCGGGGTGAGTGTCGATCATCAGGATATCCAGGTTAAGCTCTTCGATCAGGTTGTGGAACCCGTCGTTCAGCAGCCCAACGTCATACCCTTCACGCAGAACGCGGGCGATCTCACCTGCCTTGATGCTGGACGGAATCAGGTAGACCTGCCCTTTAGGAATAACTAATACCTGCCCCTTGATGTCTTCATTGAGGCCGGATGTCACGTCATGGGCTGTTTCCTGAATCTCGCATTTACCCCACAGGTAATCGTTGAGGGAATGCTTCATATGATCTTCACTCAAACCAAACAGGATATGAATACCCGGCGATTGAATATCGGTATCAATCACGCCAACCCGTTTACCGTCCATCGCCAGGATGGTGGCTAAGTTGGCCGTTGTGTTGGATTTGCCGGTACCGCCTCTAAAAGAGTGTACTGAAATGATCTTGGACATCGTTTTCTCCCCAATTGTGAAAATGCGTTAGTATGCTCTACTATGATATTGGCATAGCGAGGTTTAATCAATCGTCGCTGTCAGCTTTTTTGCGAGAGCGCATGACCCGCGCTTTACTTTGCAAATCCCGGAAGAAATCTGTATCAACAATTTCATCAACCTGCTTTTGCTGCTTGCTTTCATCGATCTGGATTTGTAATGCCGCAACCTGCTTCTTGAGTTTTTCCTCACGCTGCCGGACTTTGCTAACCATCAAGTTAAAGACCTCCGTCAGCGTGGTGACCTCATCTCGCATACCGCCTTCTAGAATTTCAACTTCTTTATATTCCCCTTCACCAATCCGCTGGGCGACTTCGGTCAGTGACCGGATGGGTGCGGTAATGCCATCGGAGATCAGCAGGACGGCCCCGAACAGGACCACATAAACGATCAGGAAGACCGGAACAACGGCACCTTCGATTCGTTTCTGAAGCTCAACCACATTGCTGGCATCGTAATCAACCCCCAGCGCCCCGACGATCTCACCATCCGAGTTATAGATTGGCTCAAAAGCGCTCACCCACGAGCCAAAGGAGTCGGTCAAAATATTGGTAGACAGGGTACTCTCTTTCAGTCCATTCAGAAGCATAGAAGGCGGCTGCGGAGTGTAGGGCTCGCGGAACTTTGCCCCCCAGGGTTCAGGAAGGGCAGCCGCATAACTGACCACAAACTCGACGGTGGCCGGATCATCGGTCGGTGCAAAGGTATAGGGATAAGCTCGCGGATTCGCTTTGTTAACCACTAACAGCCACTCGGCAATGTCCCAATAGCGTTGATCGGTCATGCCTGCGGGCCAGTTATCTGGATCGGCATCTTCCCCTTCCAGGTAGAGCGCCTGGTGTTCGTCGCCATCAATCTCAGCAACAGCAGCCTTGGCAGTCGCCTGGAGGTCTTCGAACATGTTTTCTTCACCGAGCTTCGTGCCGAAGTTGAAGAACCAGGTGAAAGCGTCGCCAAAAACAATCGTAAATAGTAGGGTGAACAAGACCAGCATTTTCACCCGCAGACTGAGATTAAACGACTTGCCGGAGCCTGCCAGATAGGCATAGACAATCCCTATTGCCAGGCCGATCACCGGGATCAGTATGCCAGCGACCAGGTATAACGTTGCCAGGTTGGTTTGGAAGAAGCTAATAAGCTTGAAAAAGGTTTCTCCCTCGGTCACATTGATCCGGCTGATCAGGAAAATCAGGAAGTCTACCGCTACCACAAACGGCAAAGACATAAAGATCATCAATAAGCCGACCAGCCGCTCCCGGACTTTCCAGATGACAAGTCTCCCGGTGATCAGCATCAATACACCGAGAAGCATTACAATGCCGTTTATGGCAAGTAGTAGAATGGAAAATTCCAGGTCTATTGCTTCTGCAACTGGGATTGTCGTGAGCATATCAATTTCTCCCCGTTATCTGAGGACGGATCCGGGATAGATAAAAATACGGATTATCTGTTTCTATCTTCGAGTTGAACAATGCCATTTTTGCGGGTGCTTTCCCGTGTGACTGACTTTACCACAGACTGGACAAACGCGCTTTCTTCGCACTGGCAGTAATGGTCAACTAACACATGCCGGGCCAACCGCCGCGTCTCGTCCGGGGAGATGCTGTCAACGCTCTCGTCAGCCGGGATGACCATAAACCGGGTTGGGTTTGGTTCTAGCTGGCTGAGTTCTTCTTCGGTCAGGTATTTGTTATCACCGATCATCACCGGTTCGCGGTAATCCACATCGAGTTCAATAGCTCCATTTTGCAGGAAAAACTTCGCTGCAAGCTGCCGCTGCCGCTGCTCCCTTGCATCTTCGGTCAATTCAGGGAGTAAAGCCTCCAGGCAAAAGCCGATTGGCTCAGGATTACCATAAGCAGCCGAATCCTGCCTGATCTGATCCATCGATTGGCGGATCACTTCGGTTCCTACCCCTTGATCACGATAAGGGTTCTTAACACCAATATAGCGGCAAAAACCGAAATTCCCACGTGGTAGATAATTGAGGAGCATCAAGCCCACAAAATTACCATCCCAATCAATAACCCAGTGATGGGGCAATACATTTGGATTTAACGCTGCGCCGAGCCGTACGCTCTCCTTGATCTGCCCGATATAGCGTTGATAGTCAGGGAAGATTTCAAGGAATAAAGCAATCAAGACCGGTAAATAAGTATCGTCTGCGTGTACGTCGTGGAAGTTGAGCTGTATGGATGTGTCCGACATGTTGATCTACAAGTCCAGTTGGATAGAGCTAGAACGTCTCCGCCTCCGGGCAAGCCTCCAGTTAAGCATACTATTATCGTAAGTTTTCCGCAGCAGCAGGGCCGATATGATCGCCCCCACCGCAATAAGCACGCCAATGACCAGGTAAACCAGGGTGGTCGTCTGAGTGGTCAGCCAGCCAGCGGTACTGATCCCAAGCAAAATAATTAACAAAATGCTGGCTACAATCGTGCCAGCAGCATAAAGATAACCATCAAGGAAGGCACTCACCCGCCCGCGCCGCTCATCCGGGATCAAACCCTGGAGCGATTTCCGGGCCGGTTCATCCAATCCATAGGCAAACACACGGGCCAACAGGCGAGCACCGGCAGCACCGACCATCCCCGGCAGGGCAAAGGCGAATCCGATTACCCCTCCGCAAACGACCGGCAGCACGACAAACACGTTTTTCAATCCGATGCGTTTGACGATCGCGCTGGCAAGCACGCCCTGGAGAATCAAGGTCAGGATGGTCTGCCCGATCCGGAAGGTTGCATAGAAGGTGGTGAAGTCCTTCAAGTCCTGCGCCATCAGGAAGAAATGGTACTCGATAATGGTCAGGGCAAACCCTACCCCCAACATCGCCAGGGTCAGGTAGCGGAAGGCATCGACATTACGCACAAAGTCCCAGCCTTCTTGCAGCGTTTCGCGGGCAGTGGCGTGAGCTGCCTGCCGTTTCGACGGGTTCAAATCATACCCGGCGGTGCGCAGCAGCACATAAGAAATCATCAGGAACAACGCATTGGATACCAGCAGCTCATAAGATTCAAAACCGAGTCTGGCAAAGATCGTCGCCGAACTGATCGCCAGCCCATTGCCGATAATGCCGCCTGCCACCGACCCGGCAGCGATCAAGGGGAACAGGCGCTTGGTCTGCGAGACGCTGTAGTAGTCGTTCCCTAAAGCCCAGAAGGCAATTGGGAACAGCATGATCTGCTGCTCGGCAACCAGGTACAGCACCGGATATAAAAACTTCCCCGGCACACCAAAGGAGAACAACATCCTGATCGTCATATACAGCATCGCCAGGCCAAGTATCATCCATTCGACCAGCATTTTACGCGGCCAGCGGTCGATCACCAGCGAGTAAAGCGCCGTGAAGATCAGGATCAGGGACATGTCCACGATCCACAACAGCGGGAAGGAATTCGCGCCAAGCTCACCGAGAAAACCATTTGTAGCAACCACGTAGGTCGCCTCAAGTGAGACCATATTTGAGGCAGCAATTGCAATGAATACCAGCAGGTAAGTCCACTCACCTGCCTGAACATTTAAAAAGTGTTTGCCTTCAGTTCTCATGGGAGCTGTCATCTTCCGTTGGGTGTGTAATAGGAAGTGTTCTGCCGGGCATGATACAATTAAGTGGCAGATAACAATTTGAGAGTTGCCTGTATCAAAGAAAATCACATTGTTGTCAGACAATTGTAGCGATTCTGGTATCAAATCACAAACGGGCTATAATGAGATCATGACTTTAGAAACGGCCTCCTTTCTACTTGCTCATATAGAGCCGCGCCTCCGGTCGCTATTACCGGCTGACCTATACGCGGCTGCCTGGATTGACCCCTCCTCTGACAACTTACTACGCGTCTTCGAACATCTCCGCACCCTCCGCTACATCCTGTACGATTACGTTCCCAGACAGGTTCTCGACGCACGGGCCAAGCCCGGTAAGATCAGCCACCAATCGCAAGAGGGCACACTGATGTTCACCGATCTGGCCGGGTTCACGCCGCTGTTAGAAGCCAACGCAGCTCGCGGCGAGGCCGGAGCGGCTACCCTGCTTGGCATTCTGAACTCCTACTTCGCCGAGATGATCGAGATTCTCAGCAAGTCCGGGGGTGATCTACTGGAGTTCACAGGGGATGCTCTGCTGGCCCAGTTTCCGGCGGATAGGGGTCTGAGTACCGCCAGGGCCGTCCGTGCCGGGATGCGAATGCAGCGGGCTATGTCTCGTTTCGGCAATATCAAAACCGACCAGGGGAACTTTAACCTGGGGATGCGTGTTGGCATCCATGCCGGGCATTTCATGAGTGCAGACATCGGCACTCCGCGCCGCATGGAGCACGTTTTGTTAGGCGGGGCGGTCAGGAAAACCAAACAGGCAGAAGGGGCCGGTGTCGTCGAGCGGGTTTGCCTGACACAGGAAACCTACGAACGGGTCAAGGACGACTTCGATTTCGAGCCGGGGAAAAAGGGTTATATGCTGGCGGTCGATAACCTGACCGACAAGCAGTTGGGAGAATACGAACTATCTCCAGCCCGGCGGCGATTAGCCAGCACCCTGTTGATGGATACCAGTATCGAAGGGCTGCTGTCAGAAATTGAAGAGGCGCTCAACCTGGTTGAACCCCTGGCGAGTTACATCCCCTCGCCGATCATGAACCTGTTGATTGAAAGCGCCGCCAAACGAGAGATTCCGCCGGATTTCCCCAAACCGACCATTGTATTCGTTAACCTGATTGGCCTGGCCGAGTCGATAGACGGCAGTCCGTCAGACGATCAGGCCCGTGTCGTAAACACTTATTCGCACCTGATGACGCTGATCAATGCTGCCATCGAGGCGCGGGGCGGCGTACTGAAGAAGGTCACCTATCATCTATCCGGCTCGGATATGATGATCATGTTTGGCGTCCCCACCTCTCACACCGATAATGCAGCACGGGCGGCTGATGCGGCCCTGGCTATCCGCGAAATTATTGCTGAATTCCCACCGCCAGTAGTTGACGGTAAAGAAGTTCCCTTAAACTGTCACATTGGTATGGCTCGTGGCCCGGTATTCGCAGCAGAGATCGGGGAGCCGCGTGGTCGCCGGGAATACAACGTTCTGGGCGATACGGTAAACACCGCCGCCCGGTTGATGGGCAAAGCCAAAGACAGCCAGATTTTGATGACCCAGGCCGTCCACGAGGATATTCTGAGAGACTTCGATTGCAAATCTCTCGGCCCGCTCTCCTTGAAGGGTAAAGCGATCACAATCCCGATCTTCAGCCTGCGCGGACGTAGTAATAACTCGTAGTAACGATTACGCGCTCTTGAGGTCTAGATCGGTATCCTGAATCCCAGCCGCATCCTCGTGTTCAGCTTCACGCACGGGTGGCTGATCCGGCGGGAAGGGATCGAGGTCAAAGATTCGTGCGTAGATATAGCGCCCGATCACCCGCAGTGATGCGATAGTCGGTGCAGCCAGGGCTACACCCAATACCCCCGCCACATTCAACCCGATGATCACACCGATCAATACCACCACCGGATGCAATTTGACCTGCCCGCCGATGATATTCGGGATCAGGACATTGGTATCAAGCTGGGAGAAAGCCACCGATGTCAAGGCGACCACAATCACAAAAACGGTCGCTGGCAGCGGCAGGTAGCTTGATCCCTCGACAATCGCCAGGATGATCGCCGTCAATCCCCAGATCATGTTGCCGATGCTGGGCAGAAACTCCAACAACCCGCCCCAAATCCCCAGAAGCAGCGGTTGAGGCAGTCCCAATATTGCGCTGACTACCGTCAGGATCACCATGACCGTCAGCGAAAGGATCACCTGCCCACGCAGAAAAGCCGTCCACACACGATTGATTTCCGCCATGATCCGTGCTGCATCCTGGCGATAATCAGGTGGGGCCAAATCCCTGAGCGCTGCAATAAACTTGTCGCCGTCACGGGTCAGGTAGAAGCCGATGAAGAGGGTAAAGATCACCAGAACGGCTGTCCGCAGCGTGTCGAAGACCAGGCCCACCGTCCGTGGAGCCGCCGACCGGGCCAGTTGTGACAGTGATGCGGTCACTTCTTCCACCAGGTCACCAATCGCAACGGTGAAACCCAACACGGTTACCGTGTCGGTGCTCCTGGCCTGTAACTGCTCAACATAAGCCAGTACATCATTGTAAAGAAGCACACCTTGAGCCGACAGTTCGGCGGGCTGTACCAAAGCAATAACCAGGATCAGAAGCGCAAACACCACAAAGAACACCACAAACGTGGCAAGCCCTTTAGACAGCCGGGTAGTCTTGTTGATCCATTTCACGACCGGCGTCAGCACATAGGCAATAATCCCCCCGATGATCAACGGGACAAAGGCTATCCGAAAGGCATAGGCCGCAATCAAAGCCAGAACAACGGCGATAACGGCTACGGTAATTCTGATGGTCAGGCTCCACCTGGGGCCATGAGTCTGATTAGTATCAGGCTGCATTGGTCAATACTCCTATTGGCAATGTCTGTCAATAAGTTATTTATGTAGAATAAGGTTAGTTTGATGTAATTAGTTTATCAAGTATTGGTTAGATTTCTTATGGTTTCTTTACGAATAAATGAGGAGTCAGGATGCAGGCAGGGAAACTCCCCCCAGAAACTTTCTCGCTTGCGCCGAGTGTCGTACACGTATGGCGCATCAACCTATCGACCTCCATTGAATTGGAATGGTCTGTCCTGTCACCGGAAGAACAGGCCAGGGCACAGCGATTCCGGTTCGAGCCGGATCGGAACCGGTATGTATTTTCTCACGGAGCTTTGAGATTACTGCTGGGTCGCTACTTGAATCTGAAGCCTACAGAGATCGTTTTCCACCGGGGTGATCATGGAAAGCCTACCCTGGATCATGACTCCGATCTGCGGTTTAATCTCTCCACTTCCCATGAAATGGCGCTGTTGGCGGTGACCATCCAGCGCGAGTTGGGAATAGATATCGAATACAGGAACGAGAGCCACGCCGACCGGCAGGTAGCCCGGCAGTTCTTCTCACCGCGTGAGATCGACGCACTGAACGCCGTTCCGCCGGAAAAATTCATCGAGGCATTTTTTAACTGCTGGACACGCAAAGAGGCTTATATCAAGGCTGTCGGTCTGGGGCTAAACATGCCACTCGATCAATTCAGTGTGTCCCTTCAACCGGGCGAACCGGCCCAACTACTCGAAGTGATCGGACAGCCACAGGAGATGGAACGCTGGTCAATGACCCGGCTGGAACCGGGTGGAAATTATGCGGCTGCTCTGGTCGTTGAAGGTTATGGGTGGATCATGCAGCAATATGACTACGGGGATATTTAAAGGGGACACAGTCGGTACCGTGTCCCCTGAACCATCATTGTGTGTGGGCTACCCTATGAGATAATGCCCAGCTTGTGCCCGACCTCATCCAGAATGGTCAGGGCGCGGTCGAGTTGTTCTTTGGTGTGGGTTGCCATGTAGCTGGTACGCAACAGCGACATGTTCGGCGGCACGCCGGGCGGGACAAAGACGTTCGTGAACAGCCCTTCGTCGAACAGCCCCTTCCAGAACATGATCGTCCGCATATCGTCCCCAATAATCAAGGGGATGATGGGAGCTTCCGTGCCACCAATATTGAAACCGAGCTCTAGCAGACCCGTCTTCATGTAGTTGTAATTTACCCAGAGCTTTTCAATGTACTCCGGTTCTTCTTCCAGTACTTCTAATACCCCCAGAACGGTGGCAACATTGCAGGCTGGCAGCGCCGCGCTGAAGATCATTGACCGCCCGTGATGCTGGATATAGTGGATAATATCATCGTCCCCGGCAATGAATCCCCCAACCGAGGCAAATGATTTGCTGAATGTACCCATGATCAGGTCGGCCTTGTCGGTCAGGCCAAAGTGGGCGGCAGTACCATGCCCCTCGCCTAAAACCCCCAGGCTGTGAGCATCATCGACCATCAGTCGAGCGCCATGCTTTTCGCATACTTCGACGATATCCGGCAGCGGTGCAATTTCACCGCCAACGCTGTATACGCCGTCAACAACCACCAGTTTCCCGGCCTCAGACCCGATCTTGTCTAATACACGATCCAGGTCGTCCACATCATTGTGCTTGAACCGTTTGAGCTCCCCATAGGACATCTTCCACCCATCAACGATGCTGGCATGATCTTCCTTATCGAGGACAACCACATCGCCCTTACCCACCAGGGCGGAGATAGTTCCCAGGTTTGTCTGGTAACCGGTTGCAAAAACCAGAGCGCTTTCTTTGCCGACATAATCGGCCAGTTTCTCTTCAAGCTCAATATGGAGAGTGAGCGTCCCATTCTGAAAACGTGACCCTGTACAGCCGGTGCCAAACTTCTTAACGGCGTCAATAGCACGTGCCTGCACTTTGGGATGGGTGGTCATACCCAGGTAGTTATTGGCCCCCAGCATGATGATCTCACGCCCCTGGTAGCTGACCGCCGTCCCTTCTGAACCCTCATAGGGGATAAAATACGGATACATCCCCATCTTCTGAACTTCACGGGCACGTGTAAAGTTGTGTGCTTTATCGAAAATATCGACCTGCTCTTGTGGCTTTTCAGTAACCGACATCAAATACCCCTCCCGCTTAATTGGTGCAAACACATTTGCTGACTTCAGGACATCTCAGATAAATATCTATCTGTAAAAACCGTTTGTAGGGGCTGCCCCCACGGGGATTTATGAGATAGAGACGGATCTTTCAATGATATCAACGCCTTGAGTCAAAACAAGTTACCCACTTTTTAGGGCATTGGCAAAAAATTCCGCAGTAGAGAGCAATGTTATGCCGGGCATCAAGCCAAAGAAAAAGAAAAAAGGCCGCCTTCGAAGAAAGCGGCCTGTAGGGTCGATATCAGTCCATATCATGATCGTAATCTCTGATAATCTGCGGCGAGACGGGACTGTTTTTAGGCCGCAGGTAGACAAACCAATAGATGGCCCCAACCAACACCGCGCCACCGATGATATTACCAATCGTGACAGGCAGCAGGTTGTTGACCAGGAAACTACCCCAGGTCAAATTGGCGTAGTCAGCGCTGGTTTTTCCTATGGATTCCCAGAAGGTAGCAGGAGCGAACTGCTTGATCAGCAGCCCCAGCGGAACGAAGTACATATTGGCAACACTGTGTTCAAAGCCTGCCGCCACAAAAGCAGAAACGGGATAAATGATCGCCACGATTTTATCCGCGGTACTCCGGGCAGAGAAGGTTAACCAGACCGCCATGCAGACCAGCGTATTACACAAGATGCCCAATCCTAAGGCCGGGACTATCCCCAGGTGAACTTTGCCATTGGCGATATTCAGAGCATTTAACCCAACCGCGCCATTCCCAAACAGGTAATGGTTAGACAGGCAAACCAGGGCAGCCAGGATAACCGATCCGACGAAATTCCCCAGGTAGACGATCAGCCAGTTGCGCAGCAGCCTGGCGGTTGACACCTTACGGTTGGCCCAGGCCATCACGATCAGGTTGTTCCCGGTGAACAGTTCCGCCCCGCCGACGATCACCAGGATCAACCCCAGGCAAAACGCGACACCGCCCACCAATCGTGACATACCAAACGGAAGCGCATCGACAACCACCCCATCCTTGAGTGTAGGAGCGGTAACAATCGTATAGAAAATTCCACCCAGGCCGATGAATGTTCCGGCTAAAATAGAAAGCGCAAACTTGGTGTAAAAGCCCATCCCGGCTTTCCTGACACCAACACTCTCCGCCCGGACGGCCATTTCTGCCGGTAAAAGTGCATCAATCCGAGGCACAGATTTAGTTTCTCTCAGCATTGTAGTCTCCCTTGTTAACTCAGTACCTGAAAGTTTCTGTCGTTATATTGGTTATATTGATTTGATTAAAAACAGGGTGATTGTGAAGTTTCACACAAGCGCGCCATTCTACCATGCTTTCAGATATGCGCGAGGGATTAAGGCTCATGAATCATGAATAGTGACAATCTACACGGTATAAGCAGTACAACCTCTTGCGGTGATCCACGAAGATTCGTTCACAGGTTAGCATAAACCTGCGTTACAATACGCGGGGTTTGATATGGTTGCTAAATCTTTTCGTTAAAGGATATCTATGAAGCGAACATTGATTGTATTGGGTGTGTGGTTATTATTGAGTTCACTGAGTGCTTGTTCCAGCACAGCGGTGGAGGTTTCTTCCCAACCAACACAGGAAGAGGTCGCTGCCTCCCCAACTTCATCACCGGCCCCAACACTCACACCCACCGAGATTCCACCTACCTCGACTCCGACAGCCAGCCCGACACCGGAGCCGCTTCCAGAGCAAATCACCGATCAACACGGAACGGTTATGTTATTGATCCCGGAGGGTGAATTTACGATGGGCTGGGATCAGCCGTTAACGGAATATGATTTTCCGAACGGTGTCCCTGATGAGCAGCCCGCGCACCCGGTTTATGTGGATGCTTTTTACATTGACCTGCTGGAAGTCACCAATCGGGAATATCAGGATTGTGTAGAAGATGGAGCCTGCAAACCGCCCCACCGCACCGACTGCTGCACGGAATCGCCGACTATGTATATATCACGCCCATCCTATTATGGTAATCCCGAATACGATGACTACCCGGTAATTTTCATTAGCTGGTACGATGCTCGCGATTACTGCGATTGGCGCGGGGCGCGATTGGCAACAGAAGCGGAATGGGAAAAAGCATCACGCGGCACCGACGCGCGAATGTTCCCCTGGGGTAATGATGACCCTACGCCCGATCTACTTAACTTCACCTGGCCGCCAGGGGAATTTAATCAACGACCGGTTTATAACACCACGCCGGTAGGGAGTTATCCTGAAGGAGCCAGCCCTTATGGGGTGTTGGATTTAGCCGGGAATGTTTACGAGTGGGTGCAGGATATTTACGACCCAGGATATTATGAATATTCGCCCTATGAAAATCCAAGTGGGCCGGAAGAAGGCGCTTACCGGGTTACACGGGGAGGATCGTTCTTTAACCAGGCTTTCCGCAACCGGTCATCCAACCGGAACAATGCCTATATTCCGGCAGATTCGGTTCATTTTGACGGTGGTGCACGCTGTGCGATGGATGTGCCAGCAAACTAGCGTACTGGTAAAAGTCAGCAGTCTACCACCCATGTTCCAGGCGGGTGACCAACCGGTCGGGCATATCGAATGACCGCAGCCGTTCCTGTACGGCTTTGATATCGTAAGAAATACGCCGGAATTCCCAGGTCATCAGCTCCAGGTCAAGCAGGGCATAGGCCGCACGCGGATCTGAGTCGCGGGGTTGGCCGATGCTGCCGGGGTTGATGATCTGGCGGTTGCCGTCCAGTTGTAACTTCTGGCTGTATATCGGCGCGATGGGTTCGCACTCGCCCTTGTTATTGTGCAGCTTAAACGTGATCGGCGTGTGGGTATGCCCAACCAGGCAATAGGTTGTCTGGTAATGCGGGAAGTTCAAAGCCGCAATCAAGGGATCAAGGATATATTCCCACACCGGTTCACGGGGGGAGCCATGTGCCAGGGTGAAATCACCCAGCACAAATGTGGTTGGCAGGGCTTCCAGGTAAGCCAGGTTATCATCCGTCAGGGTTTCTCGTGTCCATTCAACCGCTTTTCGAGCATCGCGGTTGAAGGTACGAATATCCAGGCGGCCAAGTGCCGCCCAGTCATGGTTGCCTGCCAGACACAGATGAGGAAGTGTGCGTAGCAGCCCTACACACTCGTTTGGATCGGGGCCATACCCGACAACATCTCCCAGACACCATACAAAATCATAATCTTCACCCAGCGTCCCAGCATCTTCCAAAACAGCTTCAAACGCGGTGAGGTTCGCATGGATGTCAGAGATGACCAGATAGCGCATTATAGATCACCTTTGACGCAAAAGGGTTAAAGTTCAAAATAAACAAAAGATGATACCTGAGAGGGTGCCCTCATGCGTGAATAAAGTATACAACACTGTTAAATTACGCGCGACTTCATGATATTACAAAAGCGTGCCAACTGATGTTCCACATAGGTCTATCCCGCCTGTCGATCAGTCCAACGTGCGTTTCACATCGTAAACGGTAATCAGGCCGCTGACACCTTTCATTTCCAGGCCGGAGATCGGCTCGGCCACCACCTGATCCTTGACCAGATTATAGGTCGCCTGGCTGATCAACACCTGCCCGCCTTGTGCCACCGAGCAGATACGCGAACCGAGATTAGCCGCCGGGCCGATGACCGTGTAATCGGTGCGTTGGGCGCTGCCCATCTCCCCGACGATCAGTTCGCCGCTGGCTATTCCGACCCCGATAGGAGCCTCCTTAACGCCCTTTTCTTTCCAGGTAGACAGGATAGATTTATGGGCAATCTGCATCTCCAGGCCAACACGCACAGCCCGCAGCGCATGATCCTCCAATTTAAACGGTGCTCCGAATAAAGCCATCACCTCGTCGCCGACGAACTTATCAAGCGTCCCCTCGTGTTTGAGCACCACCTCAGACATTTTGCCCAGGTAGTCGTTGATAAACTCAACCAGCATTTCCGGCTCGGTACGTTCGGCCAGGCTGGTCGAGCCGCGTAGATCGGCATAGAGCACCGTCAGGAAAGAGCGCTCACCTTGCAGAAAACCAACATCGGGATTAGCCAGCAAGCGCTGCATCACACGCGGGTCAACCGAGCGACCTAACACCTGCTTCAACCGGCGCTGTTCGAGGCTCTCAAAAATAGCGGTATCCATCTGGCTGGCAATCGCATTGAGTAACCGGCGGTCTTCCTCGTCAAAGCCGCCCGGCCCATAAGGATTAACCACCCCAAAAACGCCCAGAATCTCCTCACGAAGGATCAGAGGAATGCACATCACCGCTCGGGTTTTATCGCCAATTTCGTTGTCGTAGACCAACCCGGCTTCTTCCAACGCCCGGTAAGCCATTTTTTCAATGGCATCGTGGTAAGGGCCAACCCCAAAAAGATCGTCGTGGGTGACGGCCCGCAGCTCAAGTTTATTGCCGGGCCGTTCGTACAGCATGATGAAGCCCATCTCAGCCTGGATCGCGTCACGGAGTTCGTGCAGCACAGCATTCAACATCTCATCGAACAGGAGACTCTGATCGCGGATGCGATCCACCCGGTAAATAGTTTCCAGTTCTTTGTTACGCTGCTGCAAATCGTAATAAGCATAGCCCTGGATAATGGCCGAATCGATCTGGCTCTCGGCGGCATTGATAATGTCAGTCTCCGCCCGCTTGAAAGGCTTCCCAGCCCGGAAGATCAACAAGGCCCCCAGCCGTTCCTGCGGCCCCAGAATAATCGGGACGGCAGCGATCTCCATATCCTTTGGCGGATTTTCGATGTCCAGTTCTGAGAAAACCTTATCCCCCTTCCAGACCTGGATCGTATCCGATTCGCTGGCACGGGCAGCCAGTTGGCGTACTTTTTCTATTCCCAATTTCTGGAGGAGCTTATCATGCTCATTGACGGCCTTGAGTTCAAGTTCGCCGGTTACCCGGTCGATCAACACCATCAGGCATAAATCAGCTTTGAACTCGTCAGACAGCAGGTTAACGATAGCGGACATCATCGCAGCAGGGTTAGGAGAGCTATCGCGGAACTCATCAATGGTCAGAATCAGGTGCAGCTTTTTCTGGGTTTGTTCAAGCAGGGCCAGCGTATTTTCATCGCTCATGTGATGTGTACCTTTTATGCAGCACAACTTTCAGAATCGAGAGTGAGCATGTGTATAGTTGACAGCTTTATTTATATTGAATTCGATGCGAATTGCAAGAGACGGGTGCGTCTAGGTTGCACGAAAAAGTGGGGGATTCTTAACGGAACTTTACCCCCCATCCTCGCCCGACCTGCGGTCGGCACACTCGGATTCGCCCCCCTTGCAAGGGGGGCAGATGAGCCTTTAGGTTCATCGGGGGGTGAACTATGCTAAGTTCCCCCCTACTTTTTCGTACTAGCGTGCGTCTAAGATGTCTGCCCCCGCTTTGGGCAGGGGCAAATGATAGAGGTTTTGCTTCCATACCAACCGGCTAATCGGTCGTCAAACTGCCGGTTTGTTGTACATCAACGGGGATACCTTCAATTTCAGCGGGAAGCACATCTTCTGGATCGAGATCTTCTGGTGTGAATTTCTGATTCACCATCACCACAATCGCCACTTCGTCGGTGAATTCCCCCTGCCGCTGGCGATAACCTACCCCGACACCCACCACACCGGGATGATTCAACAAGCCCGCCTCGTGACGGGCTTTGACCGCACTGGCACGGTTAAGCAGATCATCTTGTTTAGGCATATAAAAATCCCCTGTCGGGGTGAGGCTCACCCCGGCTAAACAGCACTGAGACGCTGATAATACTCGTCCAGCCAACCGTTTGATGATCCCTTTACCTGGGTTTCATGCACAATCTTGTACACTTCCGCCCGCGAGATTTTGGCCTCGGTCTTAAGTACCTGGCTGTTGCCCCGGCTGATCGCCAGCGTTCTGACTGCGAAGAACAGCGGCCACAGGCAAAACAGCCTGATATGGTGGTATTGGCTGGGAATCATCTTAACATAGGTCAGGCCGTTGTAAAGATGGCGCTCCGCCTTTGCGGTGAGCATATCGACGACTTCCATCGCCGGTTCGAGATTTTCCGGTTTGAACAAATCCGGCGGCTTGAGGCCAACCTGGGCGCAGAAGCTCTGCGGGACAAAAATCCACCCCCGCTCGAAGTCCTTGCGCAGGCCCCGAATCACATTGACGGTTTGCAGTGCCAGCCCGAACTCGCGGCCCAGGGGCATCAGTTGCTCCTTGAGATCGGCGATAGGCTTGGCATGCCACGCAAAAATATGGGTTAGCATGTGACCGATCCGCCCGGCAACTTCAAACATGTAATCGTCCATGTCGCTCTCGTCGAAAATTTCCGGGCCGCGTGCCTGCCAGCGAGCCATCCCCGCCGAAGTTTTCCGAACTTCATCGATGATATGCATCTGAAGCTCTTCCGGTAATTTACGGAGCATGTCCAGGATATCGGCAGCATAGCGGGCACAGGAGGCTTCCGGGTCATTGGGATCAGTATCGACCAGATTTTGGACTAAGGCCTGTGGATCGGCTTCTTCACACAGCACATCGATCCACAAATTGAGAAGTTCCACTTTGCGGGCCGGTGACATCTGTTCGTTATCTTCAAGGAAATCTGAAACGCGGAACATCAGGTAAGCGATGGCAATTGATTCGCGCAGCAAACCTGGCAGTTGTTCAATACCCAGTGCAAAAGTACGACTGACGAGACGAAGCATGGAATAGGGATCAAAAGATGCAATCTGGGTGGATTTGTCGAGCATGTGGACTCCTGATGATGTAAGTAATATTGCTGTCACCAAGCAAAGGGACGCCAACAAAAGTATAGCTAGAAAGAGAATAAGAGCAACCTCAATGTCAAAAACACGGAAAACTCGCCGAAGTCACACCCGAATTTGTGATAAAATGGGTTGCATAGCAATTCTAACAGGAGGCCAGACCACATGCCCATCAATAAAAAATGGGAAAGTTATGCCACTAACCGCCATTTTAATACCGGGCAGACCATCTTCAGAGAAGGTGATCCGGGTGAAGAGATGTATATCGTCAAAAAAGGGCAGTTGGTTATCACGAAAGAAACCGGTGGTGGCGAAGGCGAGGAATTAATTCTCGGTTACCGGGCAGAAGGCGATTTGATCGGCGAGATCAGTATTATCAGCGATGCACCTCGTTCAGCCTCCGCAGCCGCTATGTCGGATGTGGAACTGCTTACCATCGGGCGGGATGATTTCTGGCGTATCCTGCGTGAAGATGTGGATTTCCAGCGGATGGTGATGGAAACCCTGATCGAAAGCCTGCTGGATGCCGACCGCCACCTGGTCACGGCAACCGATTCAGAGCGCGACCTGTACGAGCGTTTTGCGTCACTCTCCAGCGAACACGACCGTATCGCCGAACTGATGCGGCTCCGCAAAGAGACGATTAATTTTATCGTCCACGACCTACGCAACCCCCTGAATCTGGTTTCGATGGCGCTGTCCCTGATCCGGGCAACTCCTGGTTATGATGCCGACGGCCAGATGGGCCGGTTTGTCGCAATGGCAAACGGCGGCGCACAGCGGATGCTGGCCCTGGTTGATGCCCTGTTAGATGTGGAACGGCTTGAGGGTGGCGATGTTACACTTGACCTGGAAGCTGCAGATATCGGTAATTTAGCCCAGGAAGTAGCTACCCGCATCGAGCCGATGGCCTGGAGCGGCGACGTTAAAATTGGGCTGGCACTCCCCGAAGAGGAACTCCCCGTTATCCAGGTGGATCACCACCGCATCGACCGGGTGATCACCAACCTGGTAGATAACGCCCTTAAATTTACACCAAGCGGCGGAAAGATCACCATTGGCGTAGCGCCTGCCGAGGATGGCCTTCAGGTATCGATCAACGATACCGGGCCGGGTATCCCCGAAGACCAGCGCGAACGCATCTTTGATCGATTCACCCAGACAGAAGAGGGGCGCAAAGCAAAGGGGTTTGGATTGGGGCTGGCCTTTTGTCGCTCAGCAGTACTGGCACACGGCGGACAGATTTGGGTTGAGGAGGGGGATGATGGCAAAGGGACAAAGTTCATTTTTACCTTACCTGCACAGCCACCGGCAGTTGAATAGTCATCCCGGATATAGAGTGGTATGAATTCAGATGCTCACGAACCTGGAGATGATATGTCGGTAGCCAGGCAATGGGAGCGTTATACAACGCTGCGTTACTTTGAATTTAGTGAATTCGTATTCCACGAAGGCGATCCCAGCGATGAAATGTACATCGTTAAGATCGGCAAACTAGCCGTCACCAAGGCCACCGCTTCTGGTACGCCATTGGTACTTGGCTACCGGATTCCCGGTGACCTTCTAGGCGAGATCAGCCTGATCTCCACCGATGTGCGGACGGCAACCGTCCAGGCGATCAAGCCTACCACCCTACTCGCTATCAAGCGGGAAGACTTCTGGCGGCTGATGGAGACGGACATTATTTTCCAGCAGATCGTCATGGAAACCGTGATCGAGCGCCTATTTGCGGCAGACGAACACCGGGTGACCGCTATGCTCTGGGAACACCAGTTATCGGATAAGCTGGCAGCGTTGTCGGAGCAGCACCAGGAATTGGTCAACCTGATGCAGGTTCGCCGGGAGATGGTGCGCTTTATCATTCACGATTTGCGCAATCCCCTGAATATGATCCTGACCGCCCTGTCGCTGCTCGACCTCGATCCCGATTTCCACCGTAACCCGGAAATAACCCAACAGGTTGCCCTGGCGATGGGTGGTGTCCGGCGGATGTTTGCCCTGACCGATGCCCTGGTCGAGATCGGGCGCTTACAGAGCGGCGATTATCCCGTACTGGCCGAAGACATCGATCTGGTATCGCTGGTCGATCATATTATCAAACGGGTCGAACCGCTGGCCGATGCCCTGAAAATCGAATTGGCCCTGATCAATCCCGGCGAGGACCTCCCCACCATTCAGGCCGACATCCAGTTCGTTGACCGGGTGTTGACCCATCTACTCGATAACGCCCTGAACTACACCCCTCCGGGTGGAAGTGTGTCCATTACGATCAAATTGGATGATCCCTGGGCCTATATTGGCATTGTCGATACCGGGCCCGGCATTCCCATGGAGCAGCGTGAGCGCATCTTTGACCGTTTCGTCCAGACCGAAACCCTCCGCAAGACCAGGGGATTCGGGTTAGGGTTGGCATTTTGCCGTTCGGCCATCCGTGCCCACGGTGGTCAAATCTGGGTTGAGGATGGCGATAATGGCATAGGGAGCAAATTTATGATCCGTCTGCCGATTTACCAGACGGACGAAGAGTAATCGCTCTCCCCTCCAACATGAATGTACCCATGCGGATTCGTGCCGCCCTTCTCCCGTTGACCGTTGTCCTTGCGTTGGCCTGTGTTGGCTGTCGTGCTGCCGATTCACTCACCCCGTCGCCAACCGCCTCTCCCCGACCCATGAGGGCTACGCCAACCAAGCCGCCGCCAACAGATACCCCGCCACCGACCGCGACCATCACACCCAGCCCAACGGCAACCTTTGCCCCACCCGCCATCATCGGCCCGGACGATTACCCGGACAACGTCAACCCATTGACCGGGCTGGTCGTTGACGATCCAACCGTGCTGGAACGCCGCCCGCTGATCGTCAAAATTTCGAATTTTCCGCCGGTCGTCCGCCCGCAGAGTGGGATCAGTTTTGCCGATATGGTCTTTGAACATTATGCCGAAGGGGGTGTCACCCGTTTTACCGCCATATTTTATAGCCAGGGGGCCGACCACATCGGATCGGTGCGAAGCGTGCGGTTAGTCGATTTACAGCTTACCCCGGCCTACGATGGGATTCTGATTTTTTCCGGGGGCAGCAATGGCGTGATCGACACCATCCGACAATCGCCTATCTACCCGGACAGTACCCTATCGCCGCAGTTCGGCTATGGAGAACCCTGGTTTGTGCGCTTCCCGCGTGAGGGACTGCCCTACGAGCATACCCTGTTTACCGATACCGCCCTTTTATGGGATTGGGCCGATGAGCGAGGAGTCAACCGCCCGCCGCGCTTCAGCACTCCCGGCATGGCATTCTGGGAGCAAGTCCCCGATGGCGGCACACCCACCGGTCAGATGCGGCTGGACTACGCCCGCACCACCGCCACCTGGCGATTCGATCCCTTGAGCGGGCAGTATTTACGCTGGACGGAGGGAGAACCTCACACCGACGCCCTGACCGGCAAACAACTGGCCTTTTCCAACATCCTGGTGATCAGCGCCTACCACGAACAGATCGAACTGTTCCCGGAGAAATACTTCGGAGAAGAGGAATCACTGCTGATTGAGATCACCGGGGAAGGTGGGCCGGTGACGCTTCTCCGCGATGGTCAGGCGTTTGAGGGTCATTGGGTACGCGAGGGTGACAACGACCAGATCACCTATTATGATTTGAATGGAGATCCGCTGCTGCTCAAACCGGGCAAAACCTTTGTCCACATTATCCGGGTGGGCTTCGAGCAGTTGTGGGTTGAGCCTTAAATACCCCCCGCCACCGCTGAAGCGGGGTCTGCCCCTATAGCAAACGGCCTGAGCCGTTTGATCTGCATGAGGGGGCGAAGCGCAGTGAATGTGCTTGCGCATGAACGCGATGGGGGATCTGGACAACGAGAGGAAAACAAACATGACACAATCAGACACACCGGCAGTTTGCGATTACGAGGGATCGGAATACCGCACCGATTTCTGGGAAGGCAAGGGCCGCGACTACGAAGACCGGGTCGAGCGAATCGCCATCAAGCGCCTGATGCCGCTTTCCGGTAAGCGCCTGCTCGAATTGGGGGCCGGATTTGGCCGCCTGTCCGAAATGTTTACCGGCTATGAGCAGGTCGTGCTGCTGGATTATTCGCGCTCACAGCTTGAATTCGCCCGCCAGAATTACGGCGACGATGGCTTTTTGTACGTGGCCGCCAACATCTACCAGATGCCTTTTGCACCCGGCCTGTTCGATGTCGCAACCATGATCCGGGTGATCCACCACATGCAAGATGCGCCCGCCGCATTGAAAGCCATCCGCGAGGTAATGGTCAAAGACGGGACCTTCCTGCTGGAATTCGCCAATAAACAAAACCTCAAGGCGATTGCACGCTGGCTGCTGCGCCGCCAGGATTGGAATCCCTTCAACCCAGAACCGGTTGAGTTTGTCGAACTGAACTACGATTTCCATCCCCAGTACATCCGGGAAACCCTGGACGAGGCCGGGTTTACCGCCGGGCGCACATTGACCGTTTCACACTTCCGCATTGCTTTATTAAAACGGCTCCTCCCGACCGGGTTATTAACAGCGATGGACTCGGCAGCCCAATTGACCGGCAGCCTGTGGCAGTTGACCCCCAGCGTATTTATCCGCAATCAGGCCGTAGGGGATACCCCTCCCGCCCCGGAGGGCGCATTCTGGCGCTGCCCGCAGTGCCGATCGTTTGATATGCATGAGGAGTCAGACCGGGTCGTGTGTGGGGAATGTGGGGCCAACTGGGGAATCGTCAATGGGGTGTACGATTTCAAACAACCGCTTGAGGCATAAAGAAAGACGGCCTATGTTGATAGGCCGTCTTCGGAAAAGGCGCGCTCCGCTAATCGTCAGGGATTAACAGGCTCTGGGATCATATCTTCGAGGATTCGTTCCAAGGCCATGGTGTGACTGCAAGTTCCACGCGTCTGGAAGAAATCACAATCGCATTGCCATTGCCCCTGCTCAAAATGGACGGTGTGGGGGTTGTGCTTACCATCAAATGTTACAGTGAACTGCTCAAAGGAAATGCGATCACGTTCTTCCGCGTACTGCTTTGCTTTTTGGATCTTGCCGATCATTCCAGAATCCATCAGATAGCCTCCTCAAAACTGAGATATACGCAAACACGCAGGACTTGCCTGCGTGTTTTCCACCTTAAAATATAGTTGGGTTGATTATTTTTCTTTGATCCATGTTCTCACAAGTATAGGCGAAAATGGGGATTAAAGTCAACCATCATTTGGCCTACTGATACCATACGGTTGGTCACTTTTTGACCCCCAGCAAATCGGCCTGCTGCAATAAGGTTGAAGCAAAAGTGTAGGTCGTCTTGCGCTTCTCACGGTGAGCCTGAAACGCCAGGTCAAGCAGGCGATCGACCAGTTCCTCCGGGCTGACTCCACTCGGCTCCCACAGGTAAAACGATATCGAGCCGGGCATGGTGTTCAATTCGTTCACATACACCTGGTCGGTATCCTGGTCGATCATAAAATCGATCCGGCAGATGCCCAATCCGCCACAAGCCTTGAACGCCCGGATAGCCAGGTCCTGAATCATCTGGGTGCGCTCTTCAGAGATCGGCGCAGGGATAAGCCGTTCGGAGCCTTCCATCCCGCGATCCCCCTCACCGTGCAGGTATTTCTCCTCGTAGCTGAGGAGCTGATCGCGGGAGACAGGCTGCTCGCAAACTGAGGGGATCGGATCTTCATTGCCCAGCACCGAGCAGTTGATCTCCATCTTATTCTGTACACAGGGTTCGACCAGAATCCGGCTGTCGTAGTGAATGGCAACATCAATCGCATAGGCCAGGTCATCACCGGGATTAACCCGCTGAATGCCAATCGTTGATCCCAACCGGGCCGGTTTGATAATCACCGGCAGGGAGAATTTAGCATTAACCTTATCCAGAACGGCCTGTGAATCCTGCTCCCAATCGGAGCGGGTGAACCAGACGTAATCCAACACCGGCAGATCGTTGGCCTGCATCACGGCTTTGGTCACAATCTTGTCAATGCCAATACTCGATCCCAGCACGTCGAAGCCAACGTAGGGAATATTCACCAGTTCGAGCAAACCCTGGACCGTGCCATCCTCACCATATAACCCGTGAAAGACCGGGAAGATCACGTCAAGATCAAGCGGTTTAGGTTTCTGCAAAGCACGTTTTGGCAGCGGATCGAGGATCGCTTGCAAGCCGGTATCCGGGGTCAGGGCAACCCGTTGTAGATCGGGATCGTTTGGGCTGAAATCCTTGTAGGACTCAATTTTGGCGAGCTTCTCGCCGGTATACCATGCGCCCTCCCGCGTGATGTAGATTGGAATCACATCATGCCGTTTTGACAGGAACCCGATCACCTGCATCGCTGTGACGACCGAGACTTCATGTTCTGTAGTGCGGCTTCCGAACAGGACGCCGACTTTATATTTTGCCACTTTTATTCTTCTCCTTTAGACACACATTCAGCCAATCAGCCCATCGAATGCCCAATCTTCCGGGCGGCCCTTGCATAGTTTCGGCCAGGCGGTCCGATCATCGGGATCAAGCTCGGCAGCGGTTCCCGAATTGACGCTCGCCCGGTACGCCTTTTCCAGCATCTTTTCATTGAGGACGGTATGTGTCTCAATATTGGCGTGCCAACCGTCGGGCTGCTCCGTTACACGGATGGTACGGTAAACGCAGGGATAGCCCGTCAGCGCTGCCGTGTTGATGTGCATCCGCCCATTGCGCAGCGCCAACTGATTGGCATGATGATGCCCCGCCATCACCAGCTTAACATGAGGATAACCATCTAGCAGCACTTCGACTTCCTCGCCGTTGCTGCAAATAAAATTGGTAAAGTCACCCTGCTCATTATGCGGCCCCAGATTATGCAGAGGGTGATGCACCGCAATGATCACCAGGTCGTCACGAAGAGCATCAAGTTCCTGTTCCAACCAGGCCAACTGATCCGGCTCGATGACTCCAT
The DNA here is from genome assembly GCA_050288085.1 of Anaerolineae bacterium. GTDB lineage: Bacteria > Chloroflexota > Anaerolineae > Aggregatilineales > UBA3940 > JBNKDD01. Next base: position 939 of record JBNKDD010000034.1, on the reverse strand, counting down.
CCCAGTGATCCGCCATCCGCGAATCCAACCCGATCATCTGTACGCCCGGTGCAACCGCCCGGCTCCAATAGGCTTTCTGTGCATAGGGAGTCGGATCCGCCATGCGTGGATCGAGCAGGGGGATCGCCTCATGGGGTCTGAAGGCATCCGGGTGATTGGGATCGATATAGCCATCATGGTTACCGGGCACAAAATGCCAGGGTTTGTTGAGATCGGACAGGGCATCGATCACACATTGAAGTTCGGTTTTAGTAGCGCGATCCATCACGTCCCCGGTGATCAGCACGCAGTCCAGATCATCGATCTGGTTTAGCTGCTCAATGCAGGTATTAAGCAGCGCATTGGCCATATCGAGTGTGCCCCAGGCATCGCCGTTCTCGGAGATATGAATATCGGTCAGGTGTGCAAAGTGAAAAGTTGTTTCGATGTTCAAGCTACTACCTTTGAATATAAAGTTGCAACAAACAGCCGTAGGCTGCCGCATACTATAAACAATGATAGTGGCAAGGACAAGATATCAGGACAGGCTTTATCCCCACTATTGCCCTGTGATGATGGCAGCAAACACCACCGCTAAAGAGATGCAGCTTTAAATACCAACTGGATAAAAGCCATCATTGATGGAGATACAACAGCGTTGAGTGGTTGTACTGATATCCAACCTACCCTGATCCCCTCCTTCGCCTTCACCCATATTTATTCTAGATACTTACAATTTAAATATTTATACTCCAAATACTTACAAACCAAGTAGTTATGTATTAATTATATCATTATTTAACTAATACAAAAACTCAGCCTTATCGATTATAATGAAGGAGATGTCCCGTATCATCCACACCTGTCATCTAAAGAGGCAAAACTTCAAGTTGGGCCAGGCAAAAGATTTCACCAACATTACAGGAAATAGCTTCTTCTATTTCATCTTAATTCAAACTT
>JBNKDD010000033.1:0-32034 GCA_050288085.1 Anaerolineae bacterium | reverse complement strand
GCTGATACGGATGGTCAGATCGATATCCTGGTAGCGGCGCTTGGTACTGGGGGTACGATCTGTGGGGCAGGGCGCTACTTAAAAGAACAGAATCCGGGTGTACAGTTGGTCGCTATCGAGCCGGAAGAATCGCCTTACATCTCTCAGGGGATATTTAATCCCCACCGAATGATGGGAACGGCTCCGGGTTTTGTGCCTGATACGCTGGATCGGGACATTATCGATGAGATTTTCCTGGTCAGTGAAGGACAAGCCTTCGATATGTGCCGCCAGATAGCCCTGCACGAAGGGGTATTGGTGGGTATCTCGTCGGGGGCGGCGGGGCTTGCGGCGCTCCAAATTGCGGCCCGACCAGAAAATAAGGGCAAGATGATTGTGGGGGTCTTTGCGGATACCGGCCAGCGGTATTTGAGTGTTGAGGGGCTGTTTACCTAGCGCAAGTTATCATAAAAAGCTGCCGCGAATCAACTTCGCGGCTAAGCCGTTTATGTGCTCAGCCCCCGCCACAGCATACTTTTGCTTCCTCCTATCCAGTGATAGACTTTAATCACAATAGAATTCCCGGTTGTGAGCCGCATCATAAATCGCGAGGTTGGTGATGGAATCGAATGATCTTGACGAGATCGGACAGCAATTAGAAATAGATGCTCGATCCTGGATTGAACAGGAGAAGCCGCTCGAACGACTCTATGAGGGCGAGCGGTTTGATCTGGCTAAGGAGTGGGTGCGGCAGCATGCGGTCAGCGTTGAGGCGTGGGAGTTCTTCGAAGCATGTATGATCAACAGCCTCCGTCACTTTGCGATTGGATGGTCTGTTGCATGCGCAAGCACAGAGATACGTACACCGTTAACGTCAATACAAGGGTATATTACTCTATTGCTTGAAGAGCACTATGGCCCGATAAAACTAACACCTGACCAGTTTCGTTGTTTGGAAATAATTAAAGCCAACGCTGAGAGGCTATCGGGCATGTTTTCTGATGCACAGGAGGAGGCAAGGCAATTTGACGGCAAACACAATCCTGACCAATAAACGTATCATCCTCGGTGTGACCGGCTCTATCGCGGCCTACAAGGCAGTGGTCATCGCCAGCCAGTTAACCAAAGCTGGTGCACAGGTTGATGTGGTCATGACGGAATCTGCCATGCGCTTTGTCGCGCCGCTGACCTTCGAGGCGTTGACCGGTCGCCCGGTTTATACCAGCATGTGGGAAACCAATACTTCTGGCGGGTTGGGAACTCACATTGCACATATCGGGCTGGCGCATGAAGCTGACCTGATGGTGGTTGCGCCAATCACTGCCCAGACCATCGCAAAGCTGGCGCTGGGCCTGGGTGATAACCTGTTGAGTGTGACGGCGCTGGCTGCTCGCTGCCCAATTCTGATCGCCCCGGCGATGGATGTGGGCATGTATGAGAATGCCGTCACGCAGGAGCATGTCGAGACGCTGCGGTCGCGAGGGGTACACATTGCCGGGCCAACGGTTGGTCGGATGGCCTCCGGGTTGGAGGGATTGGGCCGCTTCATTGAGCCGGAAGAGGTGGTCGGGCACTGCCGGTGGGTGCTTGGTCGGCATTATGGATCGCTGCGCGGACGGCGGGTGGTAGTCAGTGCGGGGCCAACCCGTGAGCCTATCGACCCGGTGCGCTTCGTAAGCAATCACTCATCGGGGCGGCAGGGGTTCGCCATCGCACAGGCGGCGGTCGATGCCGGAGCAAAGGTCAGCTTGATTAGCGGCCCGGTCAGCTTGCCAACTCCAACCGGCGTGGAACGGATCGACGTGGGCAGTACGCTGGAGATGTTTGAGGCAGTGCTGGCCCAGTCTACCGGCGATAATCAGGCCGATGCCTTGATTATGGCGGCGGCGGTCGCCGATTTTCGACCGGCGGCGGTATCCGAGCAGAAGATCAAAAAAGAGGAGGGTTCGACACAACTCCGGCTGGATGGACTGCCGCTGGAGATCGGGTTGACACAAAACCCGGATATCCTGATGGCGGTCGCCGAGCAGCGAATCCGCCCCCGCGTGACGGTCGGGTTTGCTGCCGAATCACAGGATTTACTCGAAAATGCGCAGCACAAATTAGCTCGCAAGAATCTCGATCTGATTGTGGCAAATGATATCACTGCCGAGGATGCGGGGTTCGCCGTCGATACGAATCGGGTGCATTTTGTGACTCCAGTAGGCGCGGAAGAACTGCCGCTGATGAGTAAAAACGCCGTAGCAGAACGGATCATCCGGTGGGTGGCGGATCGACTAGGGGATCAAGAAGAGTAGGAACGCAGCATGCCGTTCGTCCCTACGAACCAAATCGCACGAATAGCAATGCGACGATCACCCACAGGTTGGCTACCCCCAGCAGGCCCATCATTAGCCAGCCGAATACCACGCTCAACCCAATAAACCGGGGAGAATCCAGGCTGCCCGCCGATAACCCGGCGACTCCTCCCCCCAGGCAGAGTGACAATATCGCCGCCAACACTGCCGCCACCAAACCCAGCTGCCAGCCCAGCAATGCCCCAATCGCAACTCCGGCCAGCAGACCGGTGGCAAACAGCGTCCCGATAAACCGGAGTATCTGGGCGAAATTTTGCCCCAGGTGATTGAGCAGCCAGCTTAAGAAAATGCCAACCACAAAGCCGATAACCGATCCCAGCACTGTGCCGATTGGGCCAAGCACCGATCCCATCGCGCCGCCGGAAAGTGCCCCACCAAAGGCACCAACCCCCGCAGCGATCAAGCCAAAGATTATGATCAGGCGCAGGTAGACATATACGATCAATCCCCACATGCTGCCCCATTGTAAAGCGACGATTACAGCGGCAATAAAGAACACCGTCACACTGAACAAATTCAGACTGTTCTGCCCGACCACATAAGTGACCAATACCGCTGTTGCACCGGTGAACAGGGCGATCATCGTGCGGATCAGACCAACCAAACAGCCATCTGACACGGCTTCAATTGCGATGCTGACCCCGGCGCTGCCTGTCGAGCCAAGTGCCTCACCGATTCCGTCGCTGATCAGGTCACCGGCTACATTGCCAGCCATTCCCTTAACGCGACCGCTTATTGATTTGCCTTGCGGCATGTCCTCGACCGGTTCAACCTGAACGGGTTTCTCTTTAGCTTCAAGGAATTCTGGCATGACGACGAACATACTAACCAGGCCGGTCATCAACCAGCTGAGGATCACACCCCACCTGAGCCAGCCATAGGGAATAGTCAACACATCCCAATTAAGCAAGGTCAGACCGCCTCGACCGGCGGTCAGCAAGTAAATGAACAGGGGCAGCCAGATCAGCGTGATGGCGGGCCAGATGGTGGCGGTCTTCTTGAGTTTGGACATGGCTTCAGCATCCATTTGAATTCGAATCACGCCCACATTGTAATGCTGATAGGTTCAGCCTACAATCACGGGAATACAGCACTTCAACAACAGTAAAGGATGGTTCAATGGAAGCAACACCCGAAGGTCTCGCTCAGATGGAGGCCATCCTCCGACCGGCGGTTCAGGGTTGGTACGACTCACTCAATGATCCAGTTTCGGCTCAGGAACAGGTGCTTCACCGGCTGCTCAAGGGTTATGCTCAAACCAGGGATGGCAAGGCACACGGCGCGGCACAGATCGACACCATTCAAGATTATCAGCGGGCCTTCCCGGTTCGAACCTATGATGATTATCGTCCCCTGCTTAACCAGGTCTATACCGGTGATCTGGAGGCACTTCTATATGAGGAACCGGTCGGGATTGCAATGACACGCGGTACAGCACGCGGCACATCGAAGTTAATCCCGATGACACCCGACGATCTTAAATCGCGGCCAGCAGCCTCCCGCGCCGTCTTGAATTATGTACTGCGGACCAAACAATTCGATATCCTGACCGGCGTCAATCTGAATCTGGGATTTCCATCTCGGCTGCGCACCATGACGGTTGGTGATAAAGAGATGGATGTAGGCTATTCATCCGGTATTTATATCCGCCATGTCAGCAGCAAGACAATGATTCGCAGTATGCCCACTATGGACGAGATCGATGCGCTTGGCGGGGATCAGGAAGTCCCGGCCTGGGACCGGCGGTTTGAGTTGGCTTACCAGACTGCCAAAGAAGAGAATGTGACTATCCTGGGTGGGGTGGTCAACGTCTTTCTGAAGTTCGGTAAATACCTGAAAAAGCATCACGGCATCCGCCCTAAGGATATCTGGAATGCCCGCCTGATGACTCTTGGCAGTGCACCGGGTATCAATACCAAGTGGGCACCGGCATTGCATGCAAATTGGGGATCACAGGCCGCAATCCTGGAAATCTACGGGGCAACCGAGGGGATGTTTGGGCAGCAGAAGGATGAGCGTAAAGCCTGGTCACCCAACTATGATCTGTTCTTCTTCGAGGTGGAGGTCAATGGCAAGCTAAAAATGCTGCACGAAATGCGCCCCGGTGAGGTCGGCAGCCTGGTGGTCAGCACGGTGGTGTTCCCCCGTTACAAGATTCTGGATCTGGTCCGGGCTTATCGACCACCGTACTTCCGATGCATCGGGCGGGATGTACGCTGGACACGGCTGCATAACTGGTGGGAAGGATTGCTCTATTTTGACTTCGGGCGGATTTGACGAGTTTTCATGTCAGTTGACGGCCCGAATGAAAAAGTGTTTAATAATTATCAATACATATAAGCTGGTGGCATAAGTATCTATCGCTGACTCAGAATGCCAATGGAGAGTGTGTGGTGAATCAAGAGGCTTCAAACAAAGTATGGTTGGTGGTGGAAGACGAACCATCAATCCGGCTGGTTGTCTCAACATTGATCAAAATGTGGGGCCACACGCCTCTCGTCTTCGAGGATGGGCATCAGGCTTACAGTTGGCTCGATAAAGTCCAGGCCGGTACATATGATAAACCCCTGCCTGAACTTGCCTTACTTGATATCCGAATGCCCGGCCCCCAGGGTTATGAAATCGGTGAACGGCTGCGAAGTATCGGTGTCACGGCCAATATTCCGATTGTCATGATGACAGCCTGGCGGTTAAGCCCTGAAGAAACGGAAAAGGTTGACCGGGCTAAACCGGACAAGAAGATCGATAAACCGCTGCCGATGCCTGACGATTTTAAGAAAGTACTTGATAAGGTGCTTGCAGATGCCAGGAATAAGGGAATAGCAGAAAAGTCCGCCACCGACAAGCCCGGTGAAAGACCTTTTGAAAAGCCCCTTGACAAGCCTATTAGCAAACTTGCCGAACCACCTACGGACACAAAGTCTAATTCCTCCAAGCCTGATATCAACAAGCCTGATGCAACCAAACCTGATAGAGGACCTGTTAGCCCTCCTGGCCCACCCAAAATCCTCTAAAAGACACTGTGGGGCGCTGTACAAAGCGCCCTATTTTATTTATTGCCCCGCAGAAATTACCACCGCTATGGTACAATGCAAATAATAAAGATAAACGAGTTTTCAAGGTCGATATTGATATGATGAAACAAGCTTTTCAAGATATCCGGCCTTCTCCAATTGCGGGGCGGCAGTGGTATCCGGGTAATCCAAATCGCCTGACCGAAATGGTCGATGGGCTACTTGATGCAGAAGATGCACCGGCTATAACGGGTAAAATTGTCGGCCTGATCGCGCCCCATGCCGGTTATAAATACTCCGGACAAATCGCGGCCTGTGCCTTCCGGTTGGTGAAAGATATAGCCTTTGAGCGTGTGGTGATTGTCTCCCCAATGCACCGTTATCCCCCGGCCCCCGTTCTGACTTCAGCACACCAGGCATACGAAACTCCCCTGGGCGTTATCCCGGTGGATCATGACGTGCTGGATGCGCTGAACCGCCGAATCTCCCTCACACCGGTTCGCCATGATCTTGAGCATTCCCTGGAGATTGAAATACCTTTCTTGCAGCGTGCCCTGTCTGAACCTTTTTCGTTAGTGCCACTTATGTTAGGCGATCAATCTTATGAAACGGCGGAGACGCTTGGCCGCTTTCTGGCAGAGATCATAGGCAAAGCTTCCAATACATTATTTGTTGCCAGCAGCGATCTCTCACATTTTTATCCACAGGCAGTTGCCAGCATGCTTGATCAGGTGGTGCTTGATCAAATTGCGGCGTTTGATCCTGCCGGGGTGGTCAGGGTCGAAGATGAGGGCAAAGGGTTCGCCTGTGGGCGGGCAGCAATTGCGACCGTCCTGGTTGCAACCCGGGCATTGGGGGCAACCAAAACACACATTGTCGGGTATGGAACCTCCGGCGATATAACCGGCGATACGTCACAGGTTGTCGGTTATGGGGCAGCCGTCATTACCCAAAACTCCTGAATTCCACCATAATAAAACAAAGATGAAAAAACCGTCATTCAGTGGCGGTTTTTTAGTTGAGGGTACAACCTCCCCCTTTGATTGTACGTACTATTTATTAAGCGTTGGGTTTTTGACTCAACTTAGAAAAGGAACTTAGACGCAGCCATGAGCGTCTTTATTGATGGAGGTGACCATGGAATCAAAACACAATAATAGGGGCCAGAATTGGGTATGGGGTCTCGTCCTTATCGCATTGGGCGGATTGTTTCTGCTCAATAGACTATTCGACTTCCACACCGGTTTGTTGATCCCGGCAGTTATTTTAGGCGGAATCGGCCTGACGTTTTTCATCATCTATGCAGACAACCACGAGAGATGGTGGGCACTTATCCCAACTTATGTTATGTGGGCGTTAGCCGCAGCTTTTTCGATTGGCTCGATCTTCCCGGAATTACTGGGGATGCTGCTTCCAATGATGCTGGGTTTACCTTTCTTTTATCTCTATCTGCGCAATAATGACTACTGGTGGGCCTTGATCCCGGCTTATACTTTATTTGCAGCAGGGCTCATTGTCTTTGTCGGTGTCGTTTTTGATGGACGGTTTATTGCACCTCTCATTATGTTCCTGCTGGCACTGCCATTCTTCTACGTATATGTGCGCAATAATGGCTATTGGTGGGCCTTGATCCCGGCAGGCATCTTCACATCAATTGGTCTGGGGATCATGCTGGTCGGCTTCATTCGCTTTGTGCCGGTGCTGATGATTATCGTCGGCATCTACCTGTTGGTGCGGCGCGTCGGAGGTAGTCAATCAAACGATAACCCGGTAGAGTCTGGCCAGCCGCCGAGGGTCTAAGGGAGTATATGCGATGCAAAACACATCGACATCGATCCGTTCGTTTCTGATATGGGTGATAGGTGCACTGCTGATCATCGGCGGTGCACTGGTATTGGTGACCAGCACCGGATTGCTGGGTTACACTGGCCCAACCCTGCCACTGGTAGCCGGGTTGGTGGCTCTATTAGCCCTGCCATTTGTAGCACGCTGGCTGATCAACCGCGATGAATGGTGGGCGTTGGTCGTTGCCTGGGTATTCGTTGCCCTGGCGATCTGGTTGATGGTGTTATTCCTGGAGCCAGCCTACTCGCAAATCATCTTGATCACAGCCTTAGCCGAGATAGCGATTCCCTTCGGCGCGGTTTACCTGCTTGACCGCAAGCGGTGGTGGGCGATTATCCTGAGCTATGCCCTGATCGCGTTGGGTGGCCTGCTGTCCGTAACGATCTTCATCGATTCTAAAGAGGTCGTTGGGGCTTTTGCGCTATTGGGTGTGGCGCTGCCATTCTGGTTGGTTTATTTATCGAACCGGCAGTTGACCTGGGCCTTGCTCCCGGCAGGTGTCTTGAGCCTGGTTGGGGCAGGGGTATTGATCTATTTTACGATTGTGCGGCCAGCCGGAAACACCGGTTTCTTCATCATCCTTAATGCAACCCTGGCGGTCGTATCTCTCGCCATCTGGATCACCAACCGGCGATTGGATTGGAGTCTGTGGATTGCTATCGGATATATCGGGGCGGCGATTGTGGCATACTGGCTGCCATCCCTGGCAAGTTGGGCGGTAGTGGCATTAGCAGCGGGGAGTTATCTGATCTACCAGCAGGCTAAGGTTGCCAGCCCACCTGCTGCACAGGCTGCATCCCAAACACAACCAGCACAACAATCCCAGCAATCATCACAACAACCGACTCCTCCGGCTCCACCACAACCGGCTTCGCCACCCGCGCCTGCTGCCCCACCAACGCCTCCACCTGCGCCGAGAGCTGCACCGCAGACAGATTCAGACGCAGCAGCCAGAGAAGGTCGCGAAAAGCCACCCGCTGGCGGCGGTCAACCGCTGACCGGCTTCCGACCAATTAACCTGTTCGATGTCGAAAAATCTGACGAAGAGGATGAGACTTAAACGGGGCAAAGATGTTCTTTGCCCCACCGGCAATTATTCTCTTTCCAACCAGATTGTTACCGGCCCGTCGTTGTGAATTTCCACCTGCATATGGGCACCGAACACCCCCATCTCGACGTGGATGCCTTCGGCGGTCAAGAATTCAGCAAAGCGCCTGACCAGTGGCTCGGCGATCTCCGGGTCGGCGGCCTGGATGAATGAGGGTCGGCGGCCCTTTCGGGCATCGGCATACAGGGTAAACTGGGAGACGACCAAAGCAGCCCCACCGACGTCTTGCAGCGAAAGGTTAAATTTCCCTTCGGCATCCTCAAAGACACGCAGTCCGGCAATCTTTTGGGCGAGCCATTGGGCCTGCTCGTCGCCATCGCCGTGACCGACCCCGGCCAGGATCACAAAGCCCTGTTCAATCGCGCCGACGATCTGCTCGTCAACCGTGACGGATGCCTTTGATACACGCTGCAACAATACACGCATGGCTGCTAAGTCTCCTCTGTCGTCATTCGCACGGCATAATCCTGGCACCATGTTAACGCCGCTTCCCAATCTTCGATGACCTGATTATCAAAATGCGCCAGGATAGGTTGTAATAGGGTCCGGGCATCGGAACGTGATCCGTCCAGTTGGTCCTGTCGGGTTTCAGGTGGTAAGCTGAGTAACTGCTGGCAGGCTTGCTCAAACAACTGGATCATCCACCGGTAGCCCCACAGCAGCACCCGTCCGCCGGGCCGGAGATGCTGGATTGCCAGGTCACGCAGGTAGTTGATGGTTGGCAGGTGCGCCGCGTCGAGCGTATCCCAGGTATCCAGGAAGATCGTATCGTATTGGGGCTGGGCCGGTACTTTCAGTATTTCTTCTATCGTGCCGATCTGCACCTTCAGATCGACGTTGTGGGCATCTGCCGCGATACGAACCACCGGCTCAACAACTTGTTTGATAGCTTGTGACTGCTCAACAATCAGCAAGTTTTTCACGCCATGCAGGATGGCATACTGCGGATAAAGGCCCACACCCAGCCCGCCAACCAAGACGTTACCCTCTGAGAGCCGGGCATTATTGAACATCATCAGGCGTTCCTGCGGGACATCTGACATCCACAACTTGCCATCGGATGTAATCAGTCCGCGCACCTCCATCGGATCGGAGAAGCGGATCGCCCGGCCACAAACATCTGCCTGGTCGATGCGCCAGCTTTTGACCACAAAAGAATCGTAAGCACCCGGCACAACCTGAATGACCGGCAGGTGCATCCAGGCATCTGTCCAGGTGCAATCATCGAATTCGGGATCAAAGGGTTGGGGCATAAGATATAACAAGGCCGGGCGCTCATGCTAGGCGTCCGGCCTGAATGATCAAGGAGTAAACTAGAAGCCGATCACATCAAAGGCTATCAGGATCAGACAACCGAGGACAGAAATGTCCAGGAACAGGGCAATCGATAGAATCATGCGCTGCTGCGGTGTCAGCCCAAGGAAGTTTTTCGGAACTGCGATTGATCTCCCCTTTTTGGCCTTTGCAGAAGCTTTGGGTTTTGCGGCGGCTGGTTTCTTGGGTTCCCCATCAATATCGATGGAGTCAAGTTGGGCCACCCACGATGGCTCATCAGAAAATTGGCCGGTCAGGCCCTCTTCAGATGGGATCGTCTGGTCGGAGTCAAACTCAGGCTCGGAGCGCAGGGCAGACAACGTGTCGGCTGAATCCGCAGGTTCATCAGCCATCGGCGGAACAGGCGGTGATCCAACGGCAGCATCTAATGCGCTTAAATCGGCCCCATCGTAGCCCAGGTCTGAAGGGTCGGCAAACTCACCGAACAGGCTGTCATCATCCCCACCCAGGGCAGCGAACAGATCATCGTTGTCCGAATCAGATGAGAATGAGCCAAGTGGATTATCATCATCGTCATCGCTGCCACGCAACTCTGACAGAATATCATCATAATCGTCCATGGTGCGCCTCCGCTAACCATGCTTCAAAAAAATTATGCGGAAATAGTTTCAGCTATTATCCTATGCAGTTGGGCCATTTGATTTAAAATCTATTGGCAGACCCAACTTAATGAGTGCTTCTAATACTATACACCAGTTTCAAACCGATTACACATTCATAACCGGCTCGCCGCTCACAAATTGTTAACAAAAAAGACAAAACTCCCGAAATTCGGGAGTTTATCAGATTTTCGATATGAAGTTGTTTTTGATTACCGGCTCTTCTTCAGAACAACGTCGGCATAAACGGCCAGAACCAGCACCACACCGCGAACCAGGTATTGGTAAGCTGAAGGCACGTTCATCATCTGAAGCCCAGTAACCAGGCTGGTCATGATCAGCGCACCAATCAACGCGCCGAGCACAGTACCCTCACCGCCCAGAGTAGAAGTACCACCCAGGATGGCCGCCGCAATCGCGTCAAGCTCATAACCTTCACCGGCTGCGATAGTACCGTAGCCGACATAAGAGGCCAGCACGATTCCGCCAACGCTCGACAGGAAACCCATCAGCACCATGACGGAGAAGATGCTCTGCCGGATGTTGATACCTGAAAGCCGTGCAGCTTCCCGGTTACCGCCGATGGCATAGGCGTACTTGCCAAAGCGTGTGTTGTCCGACACATAGACCATAATGAGCGCAGCTACTGCTAGCAGTAACACAGGCACCTGGAGGCCCTGGTATTTATTCACGATAAACACAAAGCCAAGAACCAGAATGGAGAAGAAGATCGTCATTCCCATGTCAAGGGGAAGGGGCGACACCTGGAAGCCATACTGCTGCTTCCGCTGCCGGGTACGGAACATGTTCACGAACAGGAAGACAACTACGATTGCCGCAATGATCCATCCAGCGACCGGGCTTAAGTGCCCCTGGGCGATTTCCGAGAAATACGGCTGGTTAGCCGCAATGGTCTTACCCTGGGTAACCAGCAGGATACCGCCGCGACCGAGGAATAACCCGGCCAGGGTGACGATAAACGATGGAATTCCCAGATAGGCGATCAGGTAGCCCTGTAGAACACCGAAGATCAATGTCCCAACGATCAGGCCGATGATCACGGAAAGCACAGCAGCCAGCAGGGGTTGGTCAGGGATGTATTCGTGCCAGGTGTAGAACTGTAAATAAGCGGCGACAACGGACACCAAGCCTGCTGCCTTACCTACTGACAGGTCGATATTCCCGGTCACAATAACCAGAACCATACCAATTGCCAGGAAAGAAACCACCGTCATCTGGCGGAATAGATTCGAGAAGTTTTGTGAGTTTAGGTAGCGCCCTTCCGTTAACACGGCAAAGAATACCCAAATGACAATCAGCGCCAGGATAATGGCATAGGTTTGGATATTTTGTCGGACGCGGCTGATGAACTCAGAAGATAAATTCATGGTGAGTCTCCTTGGAAAGATTTTTTTATAAGTCAGGTACACCACTGTCATGCAATGCCGGTAGCAAGTGCCATGATCTTTTCCTGCGTTGCTTCAGCAATGTCAAGTGTACCTTTCGAGCGACCCTCAAACATCACCATGACTCGGTCGCTCATACCAAGCACTTCCTCAAGTTCGCTGGAGATCATAATAATTGAGACGCCTGACTCGGCCAGTTCGTTCATGAGCTTGTAAATCTCATACTTTGCACCGACATCAATGCCTCGCGTTGGGTCGTCCATGATCAGGATATGCGGATTGGACATCAACCACTTAGCAATGACAACTTTTTGTTGGTTGCCGCCTGACAGCGAACTACAGGGAATCTCCAAGCTTGGCGCTTTAATATCCAGGTTCTTAGCCTGTTGAAGGCTCGCACTCTGGACAGCATTATGATCAATTCGCATGAAGGAGGAGAACTGGTTCAGGTTAGGTAAGGCCAGGTTATCCAGGATAGATTGGGGAATGACCAACCCTTGCCCCTTGCGATCTTCGGGCACCAGGCTGACCCCTCGATGGATAGCGTCACTTGCGCTTTTAGGCTGAACTTCGCGGTTATCCAGTTTGATCTTTCCACCGGTAATTCGGCCATATTCGCCAAACAGTGTCATCACCAGTTCAGTGCGCCCGGAACCCATCAGACCTGCAACGCCAAGAATTTCACCACGCCGAAGGTTAAAAGATACGCCGTCCAAGAGTTTTTGCCCGGCCTTGTTCGGGTGTTCCGCTTGCAGGCCTTCCACCTCAAAAATGACCTCACCAGGCTTACGGTTGCCCTTGGGGAAGCGTTCCTTCATCTCGCGGCCCACCATGTATCTAACTATTTGTTCAAGGGTTAAATCTTTAGTGGGCTGGGTGGTAACGGCTTTACCATCTCTCAACACGGTGATCGTATCGGTAATCCGGAAGAACTCTTCGAGTTTATGGGAGATGTAAATGCAAGTCACCCCATGGCTTTTCAGGGTTTCGAGGATATCCATAAGGGTATCAATCTCGGCTTCAGTGAGAGCGCTAGTCGGTTCGTCGAGGATCAATATCTTGGCTTCCTCAGACAAAGCTTTGGCAATCTCGACCATCTGCATTTTCCCAACGCCAAGAGTTTTGACCACTGCCTGGGGCTCAATATCCAATCGATACTCACTCAGGATCGAATTGGTATCGGAATAGAGCTTATCCCAATTGATAACCCCATAATCCTTTGGCTCTTTGCCGAGATAGATATTTTCACCTACCGTCATGCTCGGAACCAGGGTCAATTCCTGGTAAACAATGGCAATGCCTTCCTCGATGGCCTGTCGAATCGACCGGCCTTCAAGCCTTAATACCCGGCCTTCATAGTCGATACTACCCTCATAGGTCCCATAGGGATAGACACCCGACAGGATCTTCATCAAGGTAGATTTGCCCGCGCCATTTTCTCCACACACGCCGTGGATTTCACCACGCCGTATCTGAACAGAAACATCATCAAGCGCCGTTACACCGGGGAAGCGCTTGGTGATGTTTTTAAAATCAAGGATGATATCGTTATTCACTTGATGTACCTCTGGTATCAGATAAGTCGTACACTACAAAGGCCCCGTACATGATCCCGGCCCTCCAGGATCTCCCCAGTGGGCCGGGATATGATTCAAAGCTTAACCATTAAGCCTAGGGCCGTGGAGGACGATCCTCTTCGGGGATGTCGCGATAGACGTCGTCGTAGCTCTGGAAGCCAGAAACGACGACCAGATCGTACACGTTGTCGGCATTGACCTGATAGACAGGCAGGAAGTTACAAGCAACTTCGCCTTCATAGCTATCATCATTGGTCAGTTCGGCCAGAGTGTACATCTCAAGACCGGCATCTTCGCCCTTGATCAACTTGTCGATCAGGTCGATAGCCAGAGGTGACAGGTCACGGATATCCTTGAGGATGCTGACGGTCAGTTCGCCCTTGACGATGCTGTTGCAGCCGTCGGCGGTCGCGTCCTGCCCGGAGATCGGAACGACACCGGCCAGACCCTGAGCCTTCATAGCTTGCAGAGCACCGAGTGCGGTACCGTCATTTGAGGCAACCACAGCGTCGATATCATTACCCTGAGCGGTCAGGATGTTTTCCATCAGCTTGAGGGCGTTGGCTGCATCCCAGTTGTCCACCCACTGGTCAGCGACGATTTCGATCTGGCCTGATTCAACGAAGGGCTCAACGATCTCGTCCTGGCCCTGGCGGAACAGGATAGCGTTATTGTCGGTGGGGCTGCCGCCGAGTTTGACAACGCGGGCGGGGCCATTGGCTTCCACGTCCCAGTTCTCAGCATCGAGAGCATCCATCACGCCGAGGCCCTGTTGACGGCCAACTTCGACGTTGTTGAACGACAGATAGGCAGCAATCTTGGTGGTCTTGATCAGGCGGTCGTAAGCGAGGACCAGGACGCCGGCGTCAGCGGCCTTGTCAACGGAAGTCACGATAGCATCGCCGTCTTCGGCGACGACGATCAGTGCCTTCACGCCCTGGGCGACCATGTTGTCGATCTGGTCGTTCTGGGTCTTCACGTCGTGGTTAGCTTCCTGGCTCAGAACTTCATAGCCCAGGTCTTCGAGCAGGCCACGCATGAGAACTTCTTCATTCTTCCAACGCTCAGTGGCGAAGTCAGAGAATGACAACCCAACCTTGATTGGCTCGTCAGCCATTTCTTCTTCGGCTGCCGGTTCTTCGGCCATTTCTTCTTCTTCAGCTGCCGGTTCTTCGGCGGCTGGTTCTTCGGCCATTTCCTCTTCAGCGGCTGCCGGTTCTTCAGCGGCTGGCTCTTCGGCTGCCGGTGCAGCACAGCCCAACAGGCTCACAACCAACAGAGCAAACAGCGCAGCAAGCAAGATTGAGCGAAAACCTCTGCGATTCATTGATAGTTCCTCCTAAGAACATTTGTTTTAAAAAGAGTTTGAACTACTGGTGAATTAAGTTTTTAAATCTTTTGTGGTGATCCAACCTCCTTTATGTTTAACAATGCTGTCAAAGACCAATGACTGGATTGGAGGATGGCGGAGTGTGGTCTTGACCCTGGACAATTTTCTTCTTCTACCATAACGCAGAAGGAGAAACATGGGAAATAACAAAATAGGCGCTCTTTATGTCGACCCAAATTATAGCCAAAGGAAGAGAAATCTTTGATTAGTATGTTGATAACACAAACTAAAATACAGTATTCGCAATATTACTCCTGAATGTCAATAATTTGCAAATATAACATGACAAATGGCATATGCAAACCATGACAAATGATACCCAATGTTTGCGGGTTCTGCGCAAAACTTGACTTGGATTGCGCAATTTATATAGACTAGCAAGGTAGAAAAGCCGGAAATTGTTTATGTTAAAAACTAATTAAACAACTTGCTTAATCTGTCTTTGCATGTCGAGGATCGCTTAATGGCGAAATCTAAATCGGTCGATCATGCTACCATGCGTGAGATGAACCTGGCATTGGTACTTAACAACCTCCGCTTACATGCGCCCATCTCTCGATCCGGGCTTTCAAATGTAACTGGTTTAAATAAAGCCACCATATCGAGTCTGGTAAAAGAGCTCCAGACTCACGAATTGGTGCGCGAGATTGGCGTAGATACTACCTCAATGGATATTGGTCGTCCAGGAATTAATCTAGAACTTAATCCTGAAGCCGGGTATATCGTGGGTGCAGAGATTGGTGTTGACTTTATTTCGGTGATTGTCACCAATTTTGCAGTTGATATCCTTGCCCGCCGCTATGAAAGTACCCAATCGCTCAAAACCGAGGAGGAAATCTTAAATCGGGCAATAAGATTATTAAAAGATAGCTGCCAGGAAGCCTATCGCACTCAGCAGCCTATTTTCGGGATTGGGTTGGGTGTTCCCGGTGTGGTTGATAAATCCAGTGGTAATTTGATCCTTGCCCCAAACCTGGGTTGGTCAGATATCCCCCTGCGTGATCTGCTTGAGCATGAGTTCAATGTCCCGTTCTTTGTTGACAACGAGGCCAACATGGCCGCTCTTGGTGAGAGCTACTTCGGTGCCGGTCAAGACAGTGAATTTGTGCTATGCATTATCGTCGGTGCGGGGTTGGGGGGAGGCATTGTCCTGAACGGCCAGTTGTTATCGGGGGCTTCGGGACTGGCGGGTGAAGTTGGCCACACGACTATTGATCCGGATGGCCCACTATGCAGTTGTGGTAACACGGGCTGCTGGGAGACACTGGTTAGCCAGCGTGCTCTCTACCGGTATGTCCAGGAAGCCATATTGGGGGGAAGTCCTTCTACACTGGCAGCACTAACCGGGGGCAATCTTAACCGGCTCACCGTCCCCATGATCGTTCAGGCGGCGCAACAAGGCGATCAGGTAGCGCTTGATGCCTGGCAGGAATTGGGTTATTGGTTCGGGGTAGGTCTGGCAAATCTGGTTAATGTCCTGAACCCAGAACGGATCGTGATTGGGGGAAGCCTGAGTCTGGGGCATGAATTTATCTTGCCGATTGTGAAGGAGATAGTGTCCCAGCGCGCGCTCCACTGGCCGTGCCAATCCTGCGCCATTGTTATCGCTGAACATGCTATGGATGCCTGCGCCATGGGGGGGATAGCCACCGTGTACAGAAAAATTCTGAGCCAACCAACCGGCTGGGTAGTAAGTAGGCGGGCATAATCGCTAGAGCAGCCGCTCTAGTTGGACACGCTACATTCATTCCTCTCGCAAAAAACTTCAGCCGCTTATCTGCAACTTAAGACAGGTTTCACTTAACCCAGCTTAGAGTCGCCACAAATAAACTTCGTTTGCTTATCACTTCCTTATAGCTCGTTAATCTTGACCATACTAGTCCATTTTAGTACAATCTCCACATGTTACGTCTAAGCCGCCGAACTGACTACGCTGTAAGAGTAATGTTGGTCATCGCTGCCGTGCCGGAGGGAGTACATATTCCAACAGCACAGGTAGGTGAGCAAATGCTCATCCCACAGCCATTCTTGGTTAAAGTCATCGGTGACTTAAAGCGGGCCGGGTTGATCACAACCACAGCCGGTCGGGGTGGCGGACTGCGGATTATGCGCCCGGCGGAGACGATCACCCTGCGCCACATTGTCGAGGCAGTTGAAGGGCCAATCTCCCTGAATTATTGTCTGGTACGCCCCGGAGAGTGTGAGTTTGATCAAATATGTCCGGTTCATCCCATTTGGCAGCATATTCAAAGTGTGTTAAATCACGAGATGGATGCTGTGAACCTGAAAACCCTGTCCGGTATCAGCGGGGAGATCGGGTATCTGACTCAGCAGCAGGCACAATCTGATGGCGATAAGTCATACTGAAAAGTCGTCCCCTACCGGAACGACCAGAGACAATGCATCAGTTGTACTGCTGGCCGTAGTGGTCCTGGTTGGGTTGGTGCTGGCTTTTTTGTTGCTCAAGCCGTTTAAGGTGCTGCCCTATCTGGCAGAAGCACCTGCTTACAGCCTGGTTGACCAGCACGGAGAAACCGTCAGCAGTGCCGATTTACAGGGTCATGTAGTTCTGTATGACTTTATTTACACCCATTGCACAACCGTTTGCCCGGCAATGACCGGTCAGATGCTCCAGATTCAAAAGCAGCTTGAGAAGAAAGGTGAACTTGGAGAGGACGTAATCCTGGTCTCCATCACTTTTGACCCGGAGCGCGATACACCAGAACGTCTGCAAACCTATAGTGAACTGATGAACACCGGCCCTGATTCCTGGCTATGGCTGACAGGTGAACTGATCCCGATCAAGCAGTTAGTGGGTGGCGAGTTTGGAGTGTACTTCGAGCAGATTCCCCTCGACGAAGCAGTAGCCGACGCGGCTGGCCTCACGCCTGAAGAGCGGGAAAATGGCTACGACTTCATCCATGCAACGGTCTTTACCCTGGTTGATGAACAAGGCAACATCCGGGCGGAATATCACGAACTGCTCGATGTCGATCAAATTATGCGGGATATTGATCTGGTCGTCCGTGAGAAAAACGCACAGGGGGTAGGGCGATTGTTGATGCAGCTAGCCCACCTGACCAGAGCCTATCCATAGGAAATCACGGTGATTGACTTCTTCCGCAAACCACTAAATTGGGCCCTGATCGCCGCCGGATTGATGCTGGCAGCGATGACAGGCTTTGTGGTTTTCCAACCGGTGCAGGTCATTCCCCGGCTGGCCTATGGGCCGGAATACAACCTGATCGATCAGGATGGGCAGCCCTATACCGAAGAAACCGTCGCTAATCAGATCGTTCTCTACGGGTTTGGCTATACGCATGATCCCACCGAAACCATCCGACAAACCGTTGATGATATGCGCGGCTTCCAGGCACAGACTGAGGCAGAAGATTTCGAGTCGGAAATCTCATTGGCGTTAATCCTGTTTGATGATCAGCGCGATACAGTTGAAGCACGGCTGCAATTTGCGGAAGATTATCAATTAGACCTGAGCAACTGGTATTTACTCAGCGGCGAGGCCGACGAACTGAAACTAATCATCGGGAAGGGATTTGGCATCTATTACGAACCAGTTCCCTTAGCCGACATCCTGGATGGAGCCGCCGGGTCAGATGATTATGGTTATCTCCAGGCCGAACGGTATGTTCTGCTAGACGAGCGAAATATTCTCAGAGCTGAATACCGTGCTCCGCTCGATATGGAACGGGCCATGCGAGATATTCGCTACATCATTAAAGAGAAAAACAGCACCGGAGTTGAACGCGGCCTGAACGAGGCTGCGCACCTGTTCCTGTGTTACCCGCAATAGAAGGCATTTTTTCTACATCAATCAGGAAGCGGAAGGAGAGATTTCGAGATGGAGGCATCGAAATGACAGAACAAGAGCATCAAACAGCGGAATCGGAAGAGGAAGAAGAAGAATTTGTGCCCAGGGGTTCTATGTTTCTGACGGTAGCATACATCATCGTGTTTGCAATCGCCTGGGGTACGGTCTACTTCGGTGAGTTGTTAGCGCGGAGGTAACATGCACATCGATAAGTATGAATCAGCTTTCTTATGGCTGGGCGGGATCATGCTGGGCATATTTGCCGGGGCGATCCTGATCAGCGTTTTCGGCCTGGGTATCCAACTTCCCACGCAGGTTGAACAGATTGCACCGGCAGATGTTGACGCCGATCCGGGCTTTGGTAATCCTGGGCTGCGAGAGATATACCCCGGTGAGTATGAAGCCTATATCGTCGCGCAAGCCTGGCAATTCACCCCGACCGAGATCACCGTCCCGGTTGGCTCAGAGGTGACATTCTTCATCACCAGCAAAGACGTGATTCACGGCTTCAAGGTATTCGACACTAATATCAACATCATGGTCATTCCCGGCCAGATATCCGAGGTAAAGCATACCTTTGATGAACCAGGCGACTATATTTTCTACTGCCATGAGTACTGCGGATCGCTTCACCATACCATGCAGGGTGTGGTCAAAGTCGTGGAAGAATAGAGTCAATCATCATGGGACTCGAAATTCAAACTGTACGACCCCACGAGCGCTTGACGCTGAGTGAACTGCTTAAAATGGTCGTCACGCTCTTCAAGCTGCGGGTGGTGTCTTTACTGCTCCTGGCAGCAGTTGGGGGGGCTTTCCTGGGTGCGCGTGGAGCACCTGCCTTTGGCGCTCTGGTCACCGTCCTGGTCACCGGATTGCTATCGGCGGGGGGAGCGTCCGCCATTAACCAATACCTGGAGCGTGACTCTGACTCTCGGATGCGGCGTACGCATAAACGTCCTTTAACGACTCAGCAAATCCGGCGGCCTGCTCTAATCCTATGGATCGCTATTGCTATGATCCTGGTGGCGGTGCTCAGTGTATTGCCTACCAATCCGGTGATGGCCTTCTACCTGGCGTTGGGAGCGCTGGTTTATGTACTCATTTATACCATCTGGCTGAAACCCCGCAGCGTGTTAAACATTGTGATCGGGGGGGCGGCTGGTAGTTGTGCCGTCATGGTCGGAGGGGCTGCGGTCGGGGCCGCTTCTGATCCGGGTGTGATTGTTCTGGCTTTGCTGCTTTTCCTCTGGACACCTGCTCATTTCTGGGCATTGGCGATGTTTTACAAAGAGGATTATGCAGCGGCTGATGTGCCGATGCTGCCGGTTCATACCAACGGGCAGCACACCGCCTGGTGGATTTTTATCCATACGGCCAGCACCGGATTAGCGGCCATCCTGTTAGCCTTTGACCCGGCATTGGGTTGGGTCTATGTGCTGCCGGTCGGCGTGATCACCACGATGATGATGTCACGCAGCGTCAAGCTGATCCGCCGCCCGGAACAAAAACAGGCCATAAAACTGTTTATCACAACTAATATCTTCCTGGCGCTGGTGCTGATCTGGATCATGCTTGTGACTGCCGGACGCCAGATTATCCTGTCGATAGGAAGTTGACCTTATGGAAACAACATACGACTATAAACCCGAACGTACGCTTACTGTCGCTTTTCTAATCGTTTCATTTTCTGCTATTGCGATTGGAGGGTTGATCGGCTTCTTCCAGGCATTGGAGCACGCCGGGGTCAACTTATATCCAATCCCCCTGATCGGTACCTACTATAAAGCCCTGACTCTGCACGGTGTCTTGAACGCGCTGACGTTCACCACCTTCTTTATCTGCGGCTTCCAGTTGATCGCCATTTCTCGCGGTTTGAATCGCCCGTCACGCAACATTACCTTGAGCTGGATCGCTTTTGGTGTGATGATGGTCGGATTGTCAATGGCAGCCTGGGCAATGCTAAGCGGCAATGCCAACGTGCTCTACACCTTCTATGTTCCAATGCGGGCGCACCCGCTGCATTACATCGGGCTGACACTGCTGGTGGTCGGTACCTGGATTCACTCAATTAACCTGTTTGGAACCTGGAGAGCCTGGCGGAAAGAGAATCCCGACACCAAGACACCCATCGCCGCGGTCGGCGTCCTGACTACCTGGATAGTGTGGGATATTGCCACCCTCGGCGTTGCAACCGAAATGCTGGTAATCGCCATTCCCTGGTCGTTGGGGCTGGTCGAAAATACTAACCCATTGCTCTCGCGTACCCTGTTCTGGTATTTCGGGCATCCGCTGGTTTATTTCTGGCTGCTGCCAGCCTATACCTCGTGGTATTCGATGCTCCCCAAGCAGGCTGGTGGAAAACTATTCTCTGATCCCCTGGCTCGACTGGCCTTTATGCTGTTTATCCTGCTTTCCATGCCCGTTGGCCTGCATCACCAGTTCACCGACCCTGGAATCACCGAGGCGTGGAAGGGGGTCCATGCGGCCTTGACCTATGGTATCACCTTCCCCAGCCTAATGACGGCCTTCACGCTGATGGCCTCACTTGAATACGCAGGCAAAAAACGCGGCGGCAAAGGGCTTGTCCGCTGGATTTTCAAATTACCCTGGGGCGAGCCGAGCTTTACGACCCAGGTGTTTGCCATGATCCTCTTCGCAGCGGGTGGCGTCAGTGGGGTGGTCAATGCCTCCTACAGCGTTAACCTGGTTGTGCATAATACAACCTGGGTTCCCGGCCACTTCCACCTGACAGTCGGATCGGCTGCCGCCCTGTCGTTCATGGGGATCACCTACTGGCTGCTGCCATACGTCACCAAGCGACGATTGTTCAGCAAGCCGGTGGCCCTGGCTCAAGCCTGGACATGGCTTGTCGGCATGATCCTGTTTGGGCGCGGGATGCACTGGGCCGGTTTGTTAGGTGCACCACGCCGCGTACCTTTCTCACAGGCAGTTTACGCCCAGCAGTTGATCCAGGAAACGGCTGACCGGGCATTTGGCGGTTTTAGCACTGCCATGGCCCTAACGGCTGTTGGCGGTGTGATCCTGACCTTCAGTGGGTTGTTCTTCTTTATCAATGTCA
Organism: Anaerolineae bacterium; assembly: GCA_050288085.1. Classification (GTDB taxonomy): domain Bacteria; phylum Chloroflexota; class Anaerolineae; order Aggregatilineales; family UBA3940; genus JBNKDD01. The sequence goes on along the minus strand of JBNKDD010000033.1, from coordinate 10,516 downwards.
TTGGAACATTCTTCATGAAGAAAGGCACAGCCGATGATGTTGATGTGCCGCTCACCGAAGCCCTCTCCGGCCCAGAGAACGCTTCTCCTGTTCTGGACCGGTGGCGGGTCTGGATTGCCGGTGCGGTGACCCTGATCCTGATCTCGTATGGCCCGGCGCTGTACTCGATCATTCAGGCCAGCGCGTGGAACGCGCCCGGTTTGTTAATCCGCTAAGGGGTAACCTGCAAGTAAGGTAATAGAGAAGGGGACGGGTTGATTAATTACCCCCGTCCCCTTTTAAATTGGCTTAGTACAGCGGTGTCATGAGGGCAAAGGGTTCAGTCCAGATGATTTCGTCTTCAATGAGCGTATATTCGTCATAAGCCAGTTCTTCCACGTGAGTTCGGATTTCCGGCTGGATGATGATGTAAGAGGGACAGGCCCAACACACCCCTTCACCCCAGCCTAAGGATCCAATGGTATATTCCTCCCAACCATATGCCTTAGTTGCCCAGTGATGAGCGGATTTGATCTGATAGTAGCCTCCATCAAACAACAACCCGGAAAAGTGCATGGGATTATACTGCCAGATGGCGATGTGGTATGAACCGGTCTCCACATCTTCAAACGGGAAAGCCTTCCAGGATACGACCAGTTCCTGATTCCAATCGAAGAAGTTGTAAACGCCATATAGTTCGTTCGTGCCATCGTGATCCAGGTCAAGGCTCATGGGCGAATCGGTGAGCACAAATGGGGTAGATATCTTGGCTTTGGCATCTTCGGCATACCCCCGCTGAGGCATGGTCACCGCCTTGATGATGTGAATCACACCATTGGTGGCCTGAATGTCAGAGACAATGACTTCCGCTCCACTGATCAGAAGTTTTTCCTCTACCCATTTAATGTACAGGTCTTCACCTTGTAGAGACTTTAGCGTATTACGACCACTTACCTGAGCGATGCTGTACTTGCCTTTCACCATGTGATAGCGCAGCATATCCCCCAGGACTTCCCCGCCGTCAGGCAGCCCTGACATATGTTCCAAAATGCCGTCAGCCATGTTGTCGAAGGCTTCGTTATTCGGGGCAAAGACGGTGAAAGTCCCATACCCCTGTAAATCCTTATCTACTTCAGTTGCCTTGAGAAGTTCTACAAACTTTGAGAACTGCGGATCGGCTTCGAGCGTTTCTAAAATGGGGCGTGGGGCCGGAGGTTCTTCCGGCGGAACTTCTTCAGGAGGAGTCTCGGTTTCCTCAGCACCAGGTTCCTCTGTCGGAGGTGGCTCATCGCCCATCATTGAGCCGGTTGTAGCCAGCAATACAACCAGAATCAAACTAACACCCAATAATTTACGAAACATCGGTTTTGCTCCTTGTGATGGTAGTGCAGAAAATACTGCCAACCCGCATTGTAATCGAAATTTGAAAGTTAAGCACCGGTGTTTGGGTATCTAGGCATTACAAATTCGCAACAAAAATACCTGATATAAACAATCGGATTATCCATAATAAAAAACGCTGATTGCTACGACTAAACCTCGCAGCAATCAGCGCCTTTGTGACTCCGGTTAAAAGTGTGCGTACCCGGCCTTTACTCCCAATTCTTTAGCAGTTTGGCAGTCTCTTCCGCATGGCCGGTTTCATCACGAACCATGTCCTCAAGCTGGACGGCCAGCCCTTTATCGCCAAATTCGTCAGCCTGCTGTGCCCGCTTCGTGTAATCTTTGCCTGCCTGCAATTCTGCTTCCAGGATAGCCTGAAGCATATCGCGGGGATGGTCGGCTGCCGGAACCGGTCGCGGGGTAGTGGTGGGATCACCACCGAGCGCCGAAATCTTGTCTGCCAGGTATTGAGCATGCAGCAGCTCATCCTGGACTTCTGTCTGCATAAAGGTGACCAACTGTGGACGCCAGGGGCCGGTCACTTTTGCTGAGTAGGTCAGGTATTGAATAATCGCTTGGAGCTCTCCGGCCAGATCTTCATTCAGAGCATCGATCAGTTCTTGCTTTTCCACTTAAATCCCTCCCAGGTGGTGAATAGGTGAATCGCCAATACTAATGATCTTATCATACCATCAGTAGACCCGGCGGTACATAAAAAATTCCTATAAATTTCTATACGGAAAAGTTGACTACCCACGCCAAATCATCGCCACTGCTCCTATTTAAAAACCAGGAGTATAGGGAGATTTTTTAATAATCTCAGCTTATTAAAATTTGTAAATCCGATTAAATCATGTTAGTGTGATAAATATAGTAAAAATAACGTAAATGAGCATAGTTATAGGAGAACGACAATATGCTCACATCGGGATTGATCACGCTGCGCGAAGGGCTGGAAGCAGCCCTCATCATCGGTATTGTGTTGAGTGTGCTGCGCCGGTTAAATCAATCAAAGCAGGACAAGTGGATCTGGATTGGCGTGGCGGCGGCAGTGATCGTCAGTGTTATTGCGGGAATTGTGCTGCACCTGTTAGGGGTAGCTTTTGAGGGGCGCGGCGAAGAAATCTTCGAAGGCGTCGTGATGCTGATCGCTGCGGGGGTGCTCACCTGGATGATCTTCTGGATGAACCGGCAGGGCCGCCACATTAAGGGGGAACTTGAACGGGATGTACAGCAGGCAGTGACCATCAACAGTGGCTGGGCGTTGTTCAGTCTGGCTTTTATTGCGGTAGTACGCGAGGGGATCGAAACCGCCCTGTTTCTGACTGCTGCCGCTTTCAGCACTACACCTTTTCTGGCGCTGGTCGGGGGAGCAGTCGGATTGATCGCGGCGGTTGTGCTCGGCTGGTTGATCTTTGTGGCGGGCAAGCGACTCGATGTGCGCACTTTTTTCCGTGTGACCGGGGTGCTGTTGATCCTGGTTGCGGCGGGGTTAATCGCACATGGCGTCCATGAGCTTCAAGAGGCGGCCATTATCCCAACGGTGATTGAACATGTATGGGATGTGAATCATATCCTCGACGAAAACAGTTCTGTTGGGGTCTTCCTCAAAGCTCTCTTCGGGTACAATGGCAATCCTTCCCTGTTGGAAGTGCTTGTCTATTCGGTGTACTTTGCTGCGATTATGGTGATCACCTGGCAGCAGAATCGATGGGAGCAGGTCACTGCTAACGGTGGCGTGTAATCAAAATAGCTGCGCCGAGTCTGGAAATATCTATCCAGGCTCGACGTTTTTTCGTCAGGCATTCTCGCTACAATCCACATATGAAAAAACAACCTACACCCACCATTGCCCTGATTGGCCTTCCCGATTGGAAGGCACAGATCGAAAAGCTGCTTGAGATATCCGGATTTGAGCTGGTGGTTTATAGCGAACGAGAGGGTTATGTCAGCCGGTTGGTGGCTGACCAGGCCGTTATGGTGATCGTCGATAGCAACGAATCCGCGTGGCAGTTCTGGACCACAACACCTAAAGCCAGCCCGGCCACCCGCCGGATTCCGGTGGTCGTTGTTACGGATGATCCGGCTGCACCTGGAGCGGGTGCGGATTTCATCCTATCACCAGGACAAATAGCCGATCAGCTTCCTGACCTGATTCGGAATCATGCGCTTGTCCTAAGTGATGAGGATAAAGATCGCCTGCTTGATCAGTGTGCCGAACCTCTCCCACCCCGTGCGCAAGAGGCGGTTCAACGCTTCAATGAGGGAGAATACTACAAACAACATGATCTATTTGAAGCACAGTGGATGGAAGAAGAAGGCCCGGTTCGTGACCTTTACCGGGCGGTTTTACAGGTGGGAATAGCCTATTATCAGATCACGCGCGGCAACCGGCGTGGGGCGATCAAGATGCTGCTGCGTAGTTTCCAGTGGTTAAACATACTGCCAGATGTATGCCAGGGAATCAATGTCGCCAAACTGCGGGTGGATGCAACCCGTGTCTATGAGGCGCTGGAAGCAACGGCTCCGAATTCCGATCTATCTGATTTCGACCGAGGGTTGCTCCGACCGGTTGAGATGGATAGAGCATAGCAACAAAAAAGGAGGCAGGGCTTTAATGGAGCCTACCTCCTTTTTGATTTCACATGATTGTGATTACTGCCCGGCGATGACCTCTGTCCATATCCGGCTGTAAAGCGCGGTGTCATCACCCAGCGGGGCAATGAATGTCAGGCGATCATAAGTTTCATCTCGTGGGTAGATGGCCGGATCGCTAGTGATCTCCTCATCGATCAGATCGAATGCGGCGGCGTTTGGTGTTGCATACCACACATACTCGACGATCCGCGCCATATTTTCTGGGCGGTGCAGGAAGTCTATCCAGAGCAAAGCGCGCTCCAGCCGTCCCGCATCCTCGGCGACTTCCTTCGGAATTGCCAGGTTATCCACCCAGATCACTGCACCTTCCTTGGGGATAACATAGGCAATGTCTTCGTTCTCATCAACAGCCATGAAGATGTCGCCGCTATAACCATGCGCCAACACCACATCACCAGATAATAGATTTTCCTCGAACGCATCGGAGTCAAACACTCCAACGTAATCCTTGATCCCCAATAACAGCTGCTTTGCCTCTTCTAATTCGGCTTCGTTCGTTGTGTTGAGGTCGTAGCCCAGGTAGATCAGTGCTGCGCCGATGGTTTCTCGCTCGTCGTCCAGCAGAGAAATCTGCCCGGCGTATTGACTGGCGATCTCCGGATCAAAGATATAAGCCCAGCTATCAACTTCCCCATCGACAACAGCCGTGTTGTAGCCGATGCCGGTCGTTCCCCACATATAGGGGATCGAATACTCCAGACCTGGGTCATATGGTGGATCAAGGAACAGCGGGTCGAGATGCTCGAAGTTGGTCAGTTTGCTGTGATCGATCTTGGCGAGCATGTCGTTCTCGATCATGTTAGCGACCATATAATCTGAAGGAACGATCACGTCATAACCGCCGCCACCAGCCTGGAGCTTGGCGAACAGGTCTTCGTTGCTGGAAAAGGTATCTTCAACTACCTTGATACCATATTCCTCTTCAAAATCGGCGTAGAGATCGGGATCAATATATTCCGACCAGTTGTAGAAGTACACGGTCGGTGTTTCCTTTGCCCCACCACAGGCGGTTACGGCCAACATAACCCCAACCACCATCAACACGATAAGGCCAAACTGTCTCTTCATCTTGTCCTCCTGAGTGAACCGTGAGACTTGATCGCGGATGTTTCGTTAATAGTGTGCTCCTCCTCCACCATCCGCACTATTTCGTTGTAGGAGCAATGAAATCACCACCAGAACCAGGGAAGCCAGCAGCATCAAACTGGACAGTGCGTTCACCTCCGGGGTGATACCTGTCTTGACCCGTGCATAGATTTGCAGTGGAAGCGTCGTCGAGCCGGGGCCGGTCGTGAAGAACGTGATCACGTAGTCGTCCAGGGAAAGGGTAAAAGCCGTCAGCGCCCCACCCAGAATACCGGGGAGCAGCAGCGGGAAAGTGATCCGCCAGAAAGCCTGCCACTCGTTCGCATACAAATCGGCGGCGGCTTCTTCAAGCCGGGGATCGAGGCTTGCCATCCTCGCCCGGACGACGACCGCCACAAATGAAATATTAAAGGCACAATGTGAAATGATGATGGTTGGAAAACCAAGTCTGAAGTTTCGTACCAATCCCAGTGTTTCGAGCGGCGGACCAATCAGCACAAAGAAGGCCAAAAGCATGATCGCCATCGCGATATCGGGGATGATAATCGGCAGGAACAACATGGCATCGAGTGGGAGCTTACCCTTGAAGTGATATCGCTCGATTCCGATAGAGATCATCGTTCCGATGATGGTAGAAACTAAGGTTGCCAGGGATGCAACGATCAGCGTATTGCGCAGCGCTGTTCCAATAGCATGGTCATCAAACAGGCTGATGTACCAATCCAGCGTGAAGCCCGCCCACTCACTGACAAAACGGGACGCATTGAATGAAAAGATTATCAGGATAACAATCGGTGCATACAGGAAGATGTAGAACAGGATCGCATAGACCGAAAGGGTTCTTTCTCCTATTCGCTTGAATATATCCGCCCCACCCCGTGCAGAAATTTTTTGAGCCATGTCTCATCACCTCACGATTCAGCCGGGCGGTTAAGTACTATACGGAAATACAACACAGTGCCGATCAGCATTACGACCATCAAGACAAACGAGATAGCTGAGCCAAACGGCCAATCCTGGGCAGAACGGAACTGCTGGTCGATCAGGTTGCCGATCATGTCACTTTTACCCCCGCCCAACAGGTCAGGGATGATATATGAACCCAGCGAGGGAACAAATACCAGGATCGAACCGCTTACAATGCCGGGCATCGACAGCGGCAAAATCACCCGGAGGAAAACCTGGATTCGATTTGCGTACAAATCCTGGGCGGCTTCAAGCAGCGATTCATCCAATCCGACCAGGCTGGAATAGCAGGGCAGTACCATTTCAACCACCCAGGCATAGACTAATCCAATGTAAACCGCCTTACGCGTAAACAGGATTATCATGGGTTGGTGGATCAATCCCAGGTTAAGCAGCATGCTGTTGAGTATCCCCTCACGGGCCAGGATCACTTTCCAGGCATAGGTACGCACCAGAAAGTTGGTCCAGAACGGGATCATGATTAGCAGCATCAGGCCGCTTTGTAACCAGGCTGGCTGACGAGACAGCCAATAGGCCACCGGGTAACCGATCAGAAAACAGAGCAAGGTCGTAACCGCTGCAATGACAAATGAGTCGCGGAAGATATTCAGATACAGGGGATCGGCAAACCGGACATAGTTATTGACCTGGAACTCCCAGACCAGCCCGCCGTATGTTCCCCGTGTGAGGAAGCTGTAGACCAGGATTACACCCAGCGGCAGCATGAAAAAGATGATCAGCCATAGAGTTGCGGGGCCGTTTAGTATTGCTAAAACCGTCCGTTCACGAGGCGTGTTTACATTGCGTATCATGACAGCCTCCTTACTCAACCAGCACCAGGGCCTGGGCAGGCGACCAGCTCAGTTTGACAGTTTCTCCCTGATGGTAGAGACGTACCCGTTCCGGATCGGCGTTTTGCTCGCGGACAGTTAAACTGGTTTGTTGAGTGAGTTTCACAACGTAGCGAGTATCCGTCCCGATGTAGACCACTTCGTCGATCTGCCCGGTTATGTCACCTTGCTCACCCAGGGTAATCTTTTCCGGGCGTACTACCACGCTGGCAGGCTGCCCCTTACTCAATGAGAGGTCAGTGTGAGCACGGACGGGAATCTGGTTGTCTACCAATACAACCACCTCATCCCCGGTGATGGAGTCAACCACTCCCGGCAGGAAATTACTCTCGCCAATGAAATCGGCTACAAAACGGGTGCGGGGATGCTCGTAGATCTCCATCGGTTCGCCGACCTGGAGCACTTTCCCCTCGCTCATGACGGCGATCCGGTCGGACATGGTCAGGGCTTCTTCCTGGTCGTGGGTAACATAGATAAATGTGATCCCGACCTGCTCTTGAAGCTGCTTGAGTTCGATCTGCATCGCCTTACGCAGCTTCAAGTCCAGCGCCCCTAATGGCTCATCCAGCAGCAGGACTTCCGGGCGATTGACCAGGGCTCGCGCCAGGGCGATGCGCTGCTGTTGACCACCTGACAGTTGATGCGGGCGGCGTTGGGCCAGATGGGGCAGTTGAACCATCTCCAGGGCTTCCATCACATTCGTCTTGATTTCCTTCTTGGAGATTCCACCTTTCATTTGGAGGCCAAATCCCACATTCTGTTCGATGGTCATGTGGGGGAATAAGGCGTAGTTCTGAAAGACGGTGTTAACCGGACGCCGGAAGGCGGGGATTTGACCCATTGGGCGACCGTATAGCAGCAGTTCGCCCTCACTGGGCATCTCAAATCCGGCGACCAGGCGGAGGGTCGTAGTCTTGCCACAGCCGGATGGCCCCAACATCGAGAAAAATTCACCATCTTCGATTTGTAGACTGACATGATCCACCGCTACAACATTGCCAAAGTGCTTGGAAACGTCAACGAGTTCAACGGCGAATTCGCCCATAGATAACCCTTTCAAATTGAAAGACAATCAAAAAAGTAAGCAGTATGAAAGGCTAATGCACTGGCATTGCCCGCGTCTGGCTGATGACGACTACAATGAGGTTGAACAAAAACTGGGACGTTATTGTTGTATTGATTATAAACTAACGTCCAAAATCCACAAGGACACAAAAGGATCATTTGTACAGCCATCTCTAACCAAGAAGTCGGGTGGCAACTTTGCTGGTGAAAGGTACACTGTTGGATAAGTTATGAGCAGTTTGGAGAGCCATTGACCATGCAGAATAATCACCAGGAGCGTCTTTCCCGCGCCTACCAATCCCTGATCGGATTGTCGGTGGGGGATGCATTAGGCGGTTTTTTTGAAGGCGCATCTATCAAGCGGATGGCTCCCACCGTTGAAAAGCGGCTGGTGCCGTTCGTCAAACCCTGGCGTTTTACGGACGACACCAATATGGCATTGTCAATTTACGAGGTGCTGCGCAAATGTGGGGAAATTGACCAGGATATGCTGGCGGCCAGTTTTGCCGATCACTTTGTGGGTGGGCGTGGTTATGGCATGGGGGTGCGTAAACTGGTTGCAAGGATTCGGGATGGCACGCCCTGGCGAGAGGCGGCTCAAAATTTGTTCAGTAAGCAAGGTTCGTTTGGTAATGGTGGCTCAATGCGCGTCGCGCCGGTTGGAGCTTATTTCGCTGATGAGATCGAAGCCGCCATTGAGAATGCCGCCCGCTCGGCTGAAGTAACCCATGCCCACCCGGAAGGAATCGCCGGAGCGATCGCTGTTGCGGTCGCGGCGGCACATGCCTGGCGATCCGGCAGCAGCGATCAACGCCCAATCCGCAGCGAATTTATTGATCAGGTTCTGGCGTTCATCCCAGATGGCGAGGTTCAACGCGGGGTAATCCGCGCCCGTGACCTGCCTGACGGGCTGCCGATTCAGGAAGTGGTGAATCGACTGGGAAACGGCCATCGTATATCGGCGATGGATACGGTTCCCTTTGTGCTGTGGTGTGCAGGTGAACAGCTCAATAACTACGAGGAGGCCATCTGGCTTACTTTAAGCGGTGGCGGGGATGTAGATACCACCTGTGCGATGGTCGGTGGGATTGTTGCGGCCTATACTGGTGCTGATCAGATTCCGGCTAAATGGCTCGAACATCGAGAGGCCCTGCCGGACTGGGCCTTTGAAGACGAAAATGGTGGTCAAGAGAAGTCACAACAACTTTAATTTCCAGGAGAAAATATGCAACATCTCAAACATCGCAGCATCTTTTACATTTTGTTCCTTGTTACAGTGCTGGTTGGAATGTCGATAGCCTGCGGGGATGCTTCAACAACGCTCCCGACCGATTCCCTGCCCACCGAGGTTGGGGGACAAGCCGCCGAAGTGCCTGACGAGGTCATTCAACCGACATCAGCCCCGATTGACGTACCAGCCGCCGTGTGTGATTGCATCGGCAACCTGTATGATTGCTCCGACTTCAGCAGCAAAGAAGAGGCCCAGGCTTGCTATGATTATTGTGTCAGCATAACGGGTGAAGATGTACACCGTCTGGATGGCGGCGGTGATGGCGATGCCTGCGAATCGCTGCCGTCGGGGGGCGGTGGAGGCGATGATATCATCACCGGGCAGGAGGGCGAAGTCGGCCAGGTCGAATATGTGATAGATGGTGACACTATCGACGTGGTGATCAATGGGGAAAGCTACCGGGTACGCTACATCGGCGTCAACACCCCGGAGCTTGACGAACCATGCTACGATGACGCAACCAACGCCAATCTTTCGCTGGTCGGAGGGGAAACCGTCCAGTTGGTGAAAGATGTGAGTAACACCGACAAGTATGGGCGATTGCTTCGCTATGTGTATGTTGGCGATCTGTTTGTCAACGCTGAACTGGTAGCGGAAGGCTGGGCGGAAGCGGTGCGGTACGATCCGGACACTGCTTACCTGGATGTCTTCTATGAATTGGAAGATGAAGCACGGGCGGCAGGGTTAGGCTGCCATCCGACCGGAGTGTTTGACTAAGTACAATCAGATAGAAGGCGGGGACACGGTTGTTCCGCATCCCCGCCCGATCAAGAAGGTGGGTAAGTGAGCACGTGGGTTAGGGTGCGGGGGCACCCGCCCACGTCAACTACCTATTAGAACAAGCCACGGCTGATCAGCATCAGGCCGACAATGCCAACCGGAACACCAACCACCGCACCAACGACGGTCAGGCTGACGATCACCCCGACAATTAACAACACCAAACCCAGTACCAATATAACGAGACGACCTGTCATTTCCAGGACGAGCGTCAGCAGCCGCCAGATTGCCCAGAAGGGCCATAACAATACAGGGACATTCCTTTTTTCCGCACGCGTTGACACCGATAAACTCCTACTCTTGCCATCGGGCTAAATTGCCCGGTTGTTTTTTCCGTTCACTAATATATACGTAGAAGTTGCATCAGAGGGTGCAAATATCCTAGTTCTAACGGATTGTGTGGCTGGCATAGGATCCTCCCAAAGAAGAGGCAACAAGCAAGTTGTGTAACCAGTTA
>JBNKDD010000032.1:0-32041 GCA_050288085.1 Anaerolineae bacterium | reverse complement strand
ACTGATCAGTCGCGGGGTGATCGCCGGGCGAGATTGGGTGATTGATTCCACCATCATTGATGCCTTTTCCCAACGGGATGGTCAGGCAGGCTGGAGTTTTACCAAACGATTTGGATACAAGGTGCATATGTTGATCTGCCGGGATAGTTTGCTGCCTCTCATGTTTCTGGTCTCACCTGCCAATCGCCATGATGCGCCCTGGGCCGTGCCTCTCATGTCGCTGACACATCGCCTGTTTGCCCTGCCGGTGCAGGTCGTGCGAGCCGATGCGGCTTACTTTACCCAGACTATCCTGGCTTTCATTACGACTGTCCTGCACGCTGTGCCCAAAGTGGTCTTCAATGCGCGCAAGGCTGGCAAAAAGTTCATGGTCACGGGTGAATGGGTCAGACAGTTTCAGCGCGACAAAGGCAAACGCGGTTACATTGAGCGGCTCTTTGCGGTGCTCAAGCGCTATTTTCGGCTCAATGCTTTGCAGACACAAGGATTGCACCTGGCTTACCGGCACGCCTTTGAAGTCTGCCTGGCTGTCCTATTGGTTGCTTTGATGGCTGATCATCTTGACCGCCCTGACCTGCTTCACGCTCGGTCTCGCGTGTTAGCCCCTTGTTAAACAGTTATGCGACACTCTCTCATCAATCTAATCCCCCAGTTCGAACGTGTAATCAAGGATGGTGCAGTTGTGCTTGCGTAAATAGTCCAGCAGCCGGATGAAATACCTGCCATAAGCTAATTCCTCAAAGGTAAAGGTGATCTCTAATCCCTCCCGGCTGGCATGCCCATACACCCACTTTGGTATGTGCCTCGGCTCAAATAACATATCATCAATGTGCATCATCCTGGATGTGAATGAATCGTATTCAGTCATTGTTTGTTCTGTATGCTGCCAGAGCCGGGCTGCCGTCGATTCATTGGGAGCTCTGCACCGGATCGTTACCTGGATCAGGTCAGTCTGCCCGTTGTCAACGGCGACTTCTCCACCGAGTTTTTTCAGCAGTTCCGGGAACGGCCAGGGGCCTGTCCAGGTTTCCTGCCCGATAAGATCTTCGGCAACAATAACAACCCGATCGACAACCTCAACAGCCTGCGGAACAAGCGCTGGATCCTCGGCATAGTGTAATGTTCGCATCCAGGTTACGTTATGCTGTTTGGCGAGCTGCTGCTCGATCTCAGTCGGTTCATAATCATCATAGTAATCGCTGTTAAACTGCGCTTCATCTGCAGGGGTCGGCTGCTGGATGTTCTGATCGGCGAGATAGGCCCGCCATTTCACTTCCCGATTATTTTGCTTCCAGCGGGCAACCTCGGTCAGGATATTCTTAATGGTATCCCCTGCCTGCTGCGCGTCTTCGACTGTTTTGAATTTCCCCATGATGGTAAACGCCGCACTATGATTGCTGCTCCACTGCTGCCAGATGGATATTCTCATCGATCTATTCCTCCTCCTCTTCGAACGTATAATCAATGATGGTGCAATTGTGCGCCCGCAGATACTTCAGCAGCCGGATGAAATACCGGCCATGCTCTTGATCTTGATAGGTATAGGTAAGCTCTAAACCATCCCGCCTAGCATACCCATACTCCCACGCTAATTCTGATTTATGCTCTGGATCAGGTGGTAGATCATCAACACATATCAACCTGTCTGTACCGTACTCTACCACTTTTTGTTGGGTATGCTGCCAGAGCCGTGCAGCTGTCGATTCGTCTGGGGCACGACACCAGATCGTTACCTGGATTGAAGCACTACCTAGTTCGGAATCAACCGCGACTTCCCCGCCAAGTTTTTCCAGCAGTTCTGGAAACGGCTGGGGGCCTGTCGAGGTATATTGATCGATAAAATCTTCGGCGACGACGACAGCCCGATCAACGACCTTGACCGCCTGTGGTGCAAGCTCTGGATCACGAGCATAGTGCAATGTTCGTATCCAGGTTACATCGTACTGCCTGGCAAGCCTCTTTTCGATCTCAGTCGGTTCATAATCAGAACATTTAGCTTCTCGATCATTTTGTTTCCAGCGGGCAACCTCGGTCAGGATATTCTTGATAGTGTCGCCTGCCTGCTGCGCGTCTTCGACTGTTTTGAATTTCCCCATGATGGTAAACGCTGCGCTGTGATTACTGCTCCACTGCTGCCAGATGGATATTCTCAAAATTCTATATCCTCCGATTCGAAGGTGTAATTGAGGATGGTGCAGTTATGCGCACGCAAATACTTCAGCAGTTGGGCGAAATACCGGCCATAATTCCTCTCCTCGTAGGTATAGGTCAGCTCCAAACCTTCCCGCCTGACATTCCCATTCACACACTCTGATATGTATTCTTGGCCGCGTGGTAGATCGGCGATGCTTATTGTAGGTGCATCGGATATTTTCCTCTCTTGCCGCACTTGCTTCTTGAGTTGGGTGGCCGTCGATTCGTCTGGGGCCTTGCAACGGAGCGTTATCGTAATCGAGCCGCTGAATTCAGTGTGAACCGCAACTTCTCCACCAAGTTTTTTCAACAGCTCCAGAAATGGAAAAGGGCCTGTCCAGGTTTCCTGCCCGATAAAATCTTCGGCGACGATGACCGTGTGGTCAACGATCCTGACCGCCTGCGGTGCCAGCTCTGGATCATATGCGTATTCTAAGGTTGGCCCCCAGGTTACATTGTGCTGCCTGGCGAACTGCTGCTCGATCTCGGTTGGTTCATAATCAGAAAGATAGTTGTCATCAAACAATACCCTGTCTGCGAGGGTCGGATGCTGGATATTCTGAGCTATAAGGAAAGCCTGCCATTTCTCTTCCCGGTCTTTTTGTTTCCAGCGGGCCACTTCGGTCAGGATATTCTTGAGAGTATCCCCTGCTTGCTGCGCCTCTTCAATGGTCTGGAATTTCCCCATGACGGTAAACGCCGCACTATGATTACTACTCCACTGCCGCCAGATTGATATTCTCATGATTCAACTCTCCCGTTTCTATCAACCCCCGGTCAGGTAGGCGGGCGCAGCCACCTTTTGGAGTTGGGGGACGGCCCTTGCGATTATGTTCCCACCATGCCTGAACTTCTGCAAGCGTCTGGAATGGTGCACTCAGGTGATGGAAAGAACAGGGCTTCATCCGTTTATCGCTGGTGATGGAGATAAAGTCATCCGCCGCGTGGCAATCGTCTTGACTGAACAAGCGGGGCACATCCGGCAAATGATTCCCCCAGCAGCTATCCAGCTTGAGCGATACCTGCTCGCCCAGTCTATCATACGCCTTCAAGATGAAACGCTCTAACCGCTGATAATCAGTTGAACGGAAATGCAGCGCCGGGTCGTCACCTTTGTAGCCGATCATCAGAAAATCGCTCACGCCGAGAGCGAGCAGTTTTTCAAATGTTGAATCGATGTTTTCGAGTTCAGCACGCGTGATCAGCCAGTTGACGCCAAATCGCACATTGTTTTGTGATAGACGTTGGATAGTCTGCTCCCACCGGTTGTTTTCATAAAGCGACAATCGTATCTGCCCAATCTTTCCCCTAATTGCCTGTAGAAAATCATCGGTGAGGAGCAGCCCGTTAGTGGTGAAGTTGACGGCCAGTTGGGTGGTGTCATATAACTCACAGATAAACTCCCGCCAGCGTGGGAACAGGGGCGGTTCTCCGCCGCCAAAGGCCACTTCGAGCACGCCCCAGCTATCAGCCTGCTGGCAGAACTCCAGCAGCGAATCATAAGTCCAATTACTTGTTGATGTTCGGTCACGATAGCAGAACGAGCAGGCGAGATTGCAGTGGTTCGTCACTGCGATAAGCAGTGTGCGTGGGGCCAGCCGCTTTAAATGAGAGGTCTCATCACCTTCTAACAACATGTTCAGGCCAGAGTCCCGTTCAAAAAGCAGCAGCTTGCCATCCAATGGATGCGCACGCCAGGGGAACATTCGCAATGGGGGTGGGATATAGTATTTGAATTGATCGATCAAGATACTCATGGCCCGATTATCTTTCCTCAGTTTTCTGAAGTATCGCCGAACTATGTGACAACTACTGCCCCACATGATCATGAGAAGGGGGTAGGTTTACGACCTACCCCCTGTTTGTCATAGTTCCATGCTTCGAACCGATTCGACCTGACCGGCAAGTCCTTGCCGTGATAAACCGATATAGGACAACACAGTATCACTCCAGCCATAAATGTAGTGAATATCAGGTGCATCGGGTGGCGCGACTGCGTGCCGGTAGGGCACGATAGTGATCAGGAACGCCTTGGCTTGCGGTGCTACCCGCTCTTTGTATAGGTTCCAGGTCGGGAGGAACCCGTGCCGCCCGCTCTGATCCCTTGCCCATTCGATATTGTCGGTGATCCCGATGAAGGTATCAACCGCGATCTTTCGATCCAGCAGGTAGCTGACCGGCGCACTGACAGCAGTCCCCCCGCCGCCAATTGAGGCCAGCTTCTCCGAGGTGGTCATGGCGCTGTCCTTATGTGATAACCTAACATCCACGACATGATTCTCAAAGGGCAGGACAATAGCATCTTCGCTTGACTTCAGCATGGCGGCTGTGAATATCCCGGCAATATCGATGCAGCGTGTTTTGCTGTTTCGACTCACTGATCCCATTTTCATACTGCCGCTCACGTCCGGGGCAATGCAGATGTTATTGCCCAGGTCGGGCATGTTTTCGAATGCACCTTCGAGCGCATCAACCAGCGCTTCCGCGATCCGACGCTCTGCACCCGATTCGGGCGTGAACATGTGGTAAGCCATAAACAACCGGAACGGCAGGACTCGCGCCTTACGCAGTGCATCCAGATTGCAAAGCCGCCCGGCAATATACTGTGCATTCTCCTTATCGGAGGTAACTCCTGCACGCTGCAAGGTGTTCAAGTGACGCAGCAGCGCAAAGTAGGGCATCTGGACCATCAGCTCGCGCCAGGTTTCGATATCCGGCTTGATCACCCCGGTAACAACTTCATAGGGCAGCCTTCCCACCTTGATCAACTCCCGTGCCTCAGTCTGATCCTCGCCTGCCTCTATGCGCTTCAAGTGTTCAAAGGCATCAAGCTGTGGAACCAGGGTTCGTTTTGATTCGTCCGAAAGCCACTTTTCACGGTCAGTTAACCATAGAAAGATCGAGTCCTGAACCAGGTTCACCGGCTGCGGATGGGTGAGCCTCAATACATCACGCAGACCGTATCCCTGCCCGCCCCGATTGTACTTCAACGCATGGTATGAGCTCATGCCGTTGAGCCAACTGTTGATCGCCCGCTTGATCGAACGCCCCATGCCGCCGGGCACCACACCACCCCTCACGATCTCGATGAAATCTACCAGGTCGCCGGGGGTGCGAATCACCCGCGGGAATGCCTTATGGAAAAGCGCCAGATCGGCTTTCGCCAGATAGGCCAGGCCAACGACCGGTTGGAGCCGCATCAGGCCCTTGTTCCGGGCATAGCTGATCGCACGAGCCATAAAGTCCGGGTCTTGCAGCGCGATCTCGGCATGCAGCTTGAGCGACTGGTCGAGCAGTTTGCTCTCGCTGGCATAGAATGTACCGGTCAGCGTGTTAGTCAGCAGCACCTGAAGGTAAGCCTCTTCCAGCGAGCGCTGAAAAGAAGGGAAACCTTCCGGGTTCCGGCCATCGGCCTGTGCATAGGGATTACGCTTCCTGTTGAACTTATCCAATACTCGTGCCATTGTTCACCTCGTACATGCATCACTCAACCAATAAAGAACCATCTCCGGTCAGGCACAGAGGGAAAACAGCATTTTGTGAAGTTAGCTGCCAGACGCTCTGCCAACTGAGCCACATCTCCCACAGGGAGATGACAGGACTTGAACCTGTGACCTTCCGGTCCCGAAGTAACTCCACAGAGCACCTCTGTGCCAATGAGGCTGGGAGGACTCGAACCTCCACAGGATAAACCACCTGATTTACAGTCAGGCGCGCTTGCCACTCGCGCATCGACCCCCTACTGCAGGGGTGGGATTCGAACCCACAACCGCATGGAAACCGGATGAAACTTCCCTCAAAAAAACGGATCGCTATTGTTGGGGAAAGCCATCTCTTTCCCAAATTCCCTTTCCGGTTTCCCTTAACAAGGTGCTGCGCTGCCATTACGCCACCCTGCATGGATACACCTGAGTGGATTTGAACCACCAGCCTGAGGTTTCGAAGACCTCCGCTCTGTCCCTTGAGCTACAGGTGCTTGCAGGCACAGAGGGAAAACCGCTTGAGAAGTCATTTTCAGGTGCTCTGCCTGCTGAGCTACATTCCCACGGGGAAATAACAAGACTTGAACTTGTGACCTTCTGATTATCGAAGTAACTCCTCGATGCACCTCTGTGCCTGTCATGCGCCCGGCTGGACTCGAACCAGCAACCTCGGCGATTAGGGGGAAACAGATATTGGCCATTATCTGTTTCCCATGTAGTTGGGCCATTCCATTTGAATTGATTTTGGCCTGGCCCAACTTACGAGACCCTTGCTCTGCCATTGAGCTACGAATGCAGTCGATTAAGTTGTTAAAGGTCTGGCGCTGCGGGCCAGCCGATCAAACTGACCCGCAGCATGGGTGAGATCCGGTTGCCTAAGCCAATATCCACCCCCAGGTACGATGCCGGGAGTCGAACCCGGCCGTCATGCCTGTCATGCATCGCAAAACAAAAGCCTGTGCGTTGGGAGCCGCTTTCCGCTTGTTCCAACGCACAGGCTTGTGCATTCTGCTTGAGTCTGCCGGTTAGTTCATTCCGGGCCTACTCTACAAGCGGATCGGCTGCAGCGCTTATACCACACGTAATGACGCCGCATAATCCCCGTATTGAGGGGCATACCTGCTGCCGTCGGGACATATTGGAACAGGGCAGCCAAGGTCATCCCATCACCATCGGTGATGGTTGCCGATTTTATGCTGTTGGTTGAAAGTTGAACTGTTCCACTCATCAGTCAGATGCCCTATTAAAATATGTAGAGGGAATGTGCCAAAGGTCTGAGTTACTCTTGCCGGAGCAAGAGATAGGATTTGAACCTACGCTTCAAGATTAACAGTCTTATACTCTACCGAAGTATCCCTTGACTGCACCTCTACATAACACTCCTATTTTGATTCTGTGCTCCCAGGTGTAGAGGGAAGAAGCCCCCAACGTACCAATCGGTTGAAAATCGAAGTAACGCTGGGAATCACCTCTACACCTGTTTGGTCCCCAATTGTGCCACTATGGGGGGAATAAAAAAATCCCCCCAATGAAAAACAACTTGAACACCATATGCATCAGTTGTTTGGGTGGATGAAATCTTCTATTTGGCTTAGGCAGGTGAATAATACTGAATGATGTAACATTTGTCAAGCTTTTTGTTAAACCTGTTTTTGGCTATTTAGCATAAATAGATAGGACTTACGCAGGCAGCCTTCAATCTCTATCCTGCCTGCGTAAGTCCTAGTCCAACTATATGGCGTTACCTATACCTAATTTCCACGTTTCCAAATCTTGAGCGCAGGTGCGAACATCGATGATAGGAAAGCAGCGTAACCTACCCGATGCCGGACTTCTTCCTCAGTCACCATATTCACATCCATGATAAACGTTCGCCCCTCGAGTAAAGGTGACGGCAAATCCCGCATACACCTGGTCAACGCCTGGTCAAGTGACTCAATAAAGGCATCCAAAGCGGCTGAAGATGCACTGGTTTCGACAATCAAATGCAGCGTCATCTCAAGATCATCCGAAGGATCATAGAGATATATGGCCTGAACACGCGCATCATTGGCCGCGAGTGCCTCAGCAATTCCGGTAGCCAGCCCATACTTCAAATAGCCGATAAAGCGATTGTCCTTCAGAAGTTGCTCAAGAGACAGGGATATTGAGAGCTTGCTGCGTGCCTGCTCTATAGCGTCATCTCGAATTGTCATCGATACATCGTCAAGATAAGAAACATACACGATCCCGTTTTCGATATCACGTCGTTGGATTTCCATTGTTACCCCCTGTTATCCTACTCAATTTCACTGTAACAGAGCGGGCATGAAAAACGCATAGAAGAAACTCGACAGAGTATTAAAATCTCATGAAAAAACTCCTGGCTGCTAAACAGGAGTTTTAATAAAGAGAGGGTAGACGAGTCTTAAGTGTCATTTCCCTCTGGGCAAACCAGCATGTAACCGACACCCTGGCTGGTAACAATTAACTTTGGATTCGAGGGATCGAATTCAAGCTTCTTGCGCAGATACCGGATGTAGGCACGCAGATAATCAACATCGTCCCGATATTCGGGGCCCCACACTGCCGCCAGCAGCGCCTCGTGAAGGATTACCTTATTCCGGTGAGAGGCCAATTCATGCAATAGATTGAATTCCGTGCGAGTGAGATGGACAACCTCGTCATCTAGCGTTACGAGTCGTCTTGCTAGATCGATGCGCACGGATCCACAACAAAGCACCGTATCAGCCGGGTTGGGCGAATTTAGATGTGCACGCTTGAGGACAGCCTGAATGCGAACCAGTAATTCTTTTGCGCTAAAGGGCTTGGTCAGGTAGTCATCGATACCCGTCTCAAAGCCGCGCAGCAAATCCGACTCCCTCGCTTTGGCCGTAAGCATGATGATAGGCACATTAGAAAATTCTCTCACCCGGCGGGCAACCTCATAACCATCGACGTCATCCGAAAGAACAATATCCAGCACAATTAGATCTGGCTGCTCCACAGCCGCCAGGGACACAGCCTCTTCCCCGCTTCCGGTAGAAATGACGGTAACACCGATAGCGGTAAGCACTTCTCGTAGGAGTCGAACCAACTTTGGCTCGTCATCAATCACAAGAATTCGATTACCGGTTAAATCAGCTAATTCCATTCGACCTCATCTTCTAATTCCGAACTCAAGCCAGTGGCTGGTAAAGAGAAAAACAGGGTGGTCCCATGTCCAACTTTGCTTTCAGCCCAGATTCGTCCCTGGTGTGCCTCGACGATGGCACGCGCCACCGGGAGGCCAAGCCCAGTCCCGGCCACATAATAACCCGTTGCAGCTTTGACCCGAAAATACTTTTCAAAGAGCGGAATCAAATCCTCCGGCGAGATTCCCACTCCCTGATCAGCAATACTAATCACAACATCGGATTCACGCACCTTACCTTTAATCATAACCAGGCCTCCCCCCGGTGAGTACTTAATTGAATTGTCGAGGATGTTGCGGAAAACCTGCCTGAGCCACTGGGGATCAGCGTCCACAATTGGAAAATCTGGAGGGAAGTCAATAATTAAGCGATGAATGGCACTTCGGCGCTGCATATCATCGGTAATTTCCTGGGCCAATTGAGGTATCCTGACCGGTTGCAGTTCAATGACAAGTTGCCCAACATCGATCAGTGACGAGTCAAGGATATCGCTGATCATCGTCTGAAGGTTGTCACACTCGGTATCAATCAATTGAAGAAATTCCTGCTGCTTGCCTTTGCTCCAACCCAGTTCCTCTATCAACAATGCGGTTGAATAACCCTTGATGGCGGCCAAAGGCGTGCGCAGCTCATGAGATAAAGTAGCCATTACTTCAGACCGTAAACGTTCAGCTTGCTCTGCATCGCGGGTGGCGGCAGCTTCGTCCTCTAATCTGGCACGATCAATAGCCAGGGCAATGAGGTCCGCCAGGGTTTGTACAAATGGCACATCCTCCTGGGAAAAATCCGTTGGCCCCTGCAAACTACCAAGGATCAGCACCCCGTATTTGCGTTGTCCAACAGTTAAGAGGGCAGCTATCACTCCCAGGATGGTGACATCCTCTCCTAGCGCTTTGGTGATAATCGCATAATTAGCCGAACGCAGATTATCCATACCTTCGGCAACTGCCTCTGGCGTCTGAAACAAGAGTGCATAGCCCGCGTCGAACGCTTTTCCTGTTATCGACTCGCCTGCTCTCAAGCCCAGATCACGAAGCAGCTCAAGCTCAATGCCGAATGTAGCCACAACACGGAACAGCCCGGCGGGTTGATCCCACAGCAGAACCAGGCCAAAGTCGGCTGGCTCAATGACATTGAAAAGCTTGCTCATGACAGCCTGAAGTAAATCCGGGACATCAAGAGGAGCGGTCAAGGTCTTGGATACCTCGGTCAGTGCATGGAGTTCACGTGTTCTGCGTTGAAGTTCGCTTTTATCGTCGTTTTGCATATCACTTAGGTCTGCTAATGAACTGGGAACCAAATGCTGAAGGTGGAACCCTGGCCTGGGATACCCGCGCTCTCGACCTCGATCTGTCCGGCGTGCTGATCGATGATCTCTTTCACAATAGCCAGTCCCAGGCCAGTGCCCGGCGCTCCAGACCTGCGCCCGGCACGGCCCCGGAAGAAGCGTTCGAATAGATGAGGCAATTCGTCAGGTGTTATCCCCGGACCGGTATCGCTGATGGTAACACCTATCCACTCTTTGCTCTCTTTGTGACGCTGGCGTGTCCTGATGGTGATCTGACCTCCAGAGGGTGTGTAGAGGAAGGCATTGGTCAACAGCACACTGATAGCCTGCCCGACTTGTATGTGGTCAGCCAGTACCGGCGGGAGATCCGGTTCGGCCTCTAATTTCAAGCTTAGCTCACGTTCCTTGGCCAACAGCAAACGGTCGGTGACATAATCGTTTACCAATGCGTTCAGATCGAGGCGCGCCAGTGTGAGAGGAGTCCCACCTTGGTCGAAGCGTGATATCTTTAGTAAATCTTCTACAATTTGCTCCAGTCGCTGTGTTTCTCGCTGCAAGGTATCCATGAATGCCTCTTGCTTGTGTGGTTTGCGTAGCAGAAGCTCAAGATAAAGCTTGATGTTAGAAATAGGAGTCCGTAGCTCATGAGAAACATTAGAAACAAACTCATCTTTCATCTGACCAAGTTCCAGTAATTGTTGGTTAGCTTTTTTCAGTTCCTTGGTCCGTTCAGCCACACGCTTTTCTAGTTCGGTTGCATAATTCTGTGCCTGGTTGAATAACTGAGCATTCTGGATAGCGACAGCCGCCTGAGCGGCAAAAGTCCGAAGGCGTTGTGCATGTATTTTGTTGAAGAAACCATGGGTCGCGCTGTCCAGGAAAATGAAACCACTCACCTCGTCATTGATAACGATGGGGGCTCCGATGTTCGATCTCACCCACTCAGTAGCTGGAGTTACTTTCCAAACAGGATCGAGCTGCACATTGGGAATAACGTTTGGCTGCCTGGTATCGACCATAGCTTTCATGTTAGCCATTTGATCCACGCGGAAATGTAACGCTTTCAACTGCTCTGAGGGGATTCCCCTGGCCTCGTAACCACGGCAGGCAATGACATGCGATACGCCTTGTTCATCCATGACCTGGATATTGGCGGCATCATGTGGAACTACTCGCCCTACATTGACCAGGATGTATTCCATTACCTGGTCGAGATCGAGTGAACTATTCATTGCAGTGGAAACTTCGGCCAGGGCTTCTGCAAGCGTTCGCTGTTTGCGTTCTGCCTCCTCAGCCTTTTCACGATACTTGACCATCTGATTAAACGATGTGGTTAACTTATCCAACTCAGCTATCCATCCGGAAGGGGGAACACGCTGCCATTTTCCGGCCGCTAAAGCCTGGGCGGCCCGGTTTATGCTCTGGATAGGGTGGCTGACCCAATTCGCGAGCAGTATACCTATCAGGCTGGCAGTCAGTAAGGCAAGCCCGCTCACTATTAGAGTTTGGCGATTATTGGCATCGATCTGTGCCATGAAGTCAGCTTCCGGGATCACCACGACAATCAGCCAGTCTATACCTCGTGGGTCGTAATAGGGAGTGACCTGTAAGAAATGGCGCTTTCCCTGAATGTCCAATTTCAGGTATTGGGTATCCGATATGGTGGTATAGTCGCCTGCCTCCTCTTTCAAATATTGATAAGTGTAGGAAACCAGCGGCACTTCACTATCTAAGGCGTGAAGCCGTTCCTGTTGGCCTTCAGCATTTGTGACGTATGGTTGTTCATCTGTTGAAGAAGCTACTATCAATCCGGAACGTTCGACGATGAAGGCTTCTCCGGTCTGGCCGATATCCAGCCCTTTTAAGAAATCGCTGATCTGGGACAGGGTTAGGTCAACAGCCAGGACGCCACATAATTCACCTGATGACTCGTAAAAGGGTTGGCTGGCCGTGATGCCCAGATCCAGAAGCGTAGAAAACAGGTAGATCTCGCTCCAGACAGGCTGTTCAGCCCGAGTTGCTGCTGTGTACCAGGGGCGTACCCGCGGATCATAATCAGGAAGGCTTCCAGTTAGCTCAAGCCTGTTTCCCATATCATCAACGCTGTAGATCAGGATCGGGCCACTAACGAAATCCTCGGTTAGATTAAGGGTCAATGAGCCATCGCCCTGGCGTTTCGCACCCACAAATCCCCCTTGCTCACTGGCATAATAAATGGTCGCTGTCTTGTCGAACAGAGTGGCTTGTCGCCAGAAGTAATGCTCATCGGGATTATGGATATCGAGCAGACCTAATTGGAGAGCATCGGCATTAATTTGGTTGATGAGATAGGATAGATCTAGATAACTTTCAAGATGCTGTTCGATCCGGGCAGTGATCTCACTGCGCAGTTGGGTGGTAACGGCGTTGATTGCCCGTTGACCATTGCGAAAAGACAGGAAACCTACTAATCCAACCGTTATTATCAGTGTCATCACATAGGGTACGGTCAAGACGATGCGCAAGGGAAATGGTTTTATGCGAGTTATCTTTTGCTTCAACATATTGAACCACCTGACATTCGTTACCTGTGATGTCGTTGATTATTCGATTGGCTGTAGTAACCTGATAAAGTTTCTGTATATATTCTACACCCTTCAAAGAGGAAGGCTGTGTTAACTCGGTTTTGATTATGAAGCTTTGAAAAAGACTATCCAGGGACTATCCAGGTTTTTTCGCTCTTTGAATAAGATCTATTAACAGCCCCCTCCAATTCGACATTCGCTTCATAGCCGCTTTAGCGCTTGGTTCTCACCCGGTTCATCACTACAATACAGGATGAACATCCCGTCAACACGAAAAGGTAATTCGGGGCTCTACAAAGCTTGACGGGAAGTTCTCCTTTCTCTTCATATCAAGGACATGATACCTGCAAGTAGTTCTCCGCTATAATTATCGCTTTTGTATTCAATTGTTTTACTCTCAGAGCGCAGAAATAAGGCATATCCTGGAAAGGAGTGAATTTGAAGACATCGCACAATGAGTTCAGATTAAGCCGAGAAGCTCGGACAGATATACCTACAGACTTTGGTAGATTTCAGATGCTCGGATATGTTCAACAGGGGGAGAATGATCACACATCCCTCGCCGAACATGTGGTATTGATCAAGAATATCCCCTGTAGTCCAAGTTCTTTTGTAACTGTGCGGATTCAGTCGAAGTGTCTAACTAGTGAAGTATTTCATTCACGTCTATGTGACTGTCGAAATCAATTGCATGCGGCAATGGGGATAATTCAGCAGCGAAACGAAGGAATAGTAATATACCTTGATCAGGAAGGCCGGGGTATAGGGCTTATTAACAAATTGCGAGCATATGCTTTGCAAAGCGACGGCAGTTTCGACACTATTACTGCTAATCACAAATTGGGTTTCGGAACTGATCTGCGTGATTTTACTGTCGCCTGTGCCATACTTGAGGATTTGGGTGTTTCAAACATTCGACTATTGACGAATAATCCTGATAAGCTAACTGCATTAGAAAATTACGGGTTCAATGTCGTCAGGGAGCCTTTGGTCATTGAGGTACCTTTTGAGGCAGCAAATTACATACAAACAAAGATCGAGAAACTGGGGCACTTCGCAACTGGCGATGGCACTTCCGATAGTTTGTCCAAATAGGCCAATATATTCCTGAGATGTGACAGCCTTACTAAAATTGTGCTGTACCTGGTGTCACTTGATCAAGCATCGAACACGCTCAAAAGTTGATAGGTTGTATTACGTTGAGCCGGAACACGATTGATATCACGGATTAACCGGTGAAATTCCTCTGGGAGCATATGCTCACCAAAAGAGGCACCGGCTGAGCGTGAGATCGTTTCGCTCATAAGTGTTCCGCCAAAATCGTTTGCTCCAGCATTCAGGCAGATTTGCGCAAACTTGGGGCCAAGTTTGGGCCACGACACCTGAATATTGGGGATGAAATGATGCAGCATGATACGGGCTACAGCATGCATTTTTAAGTCTTCCAGACTGGTTGGGCCAGGACGCGCCTCCCCATCACGATAGAGAGGCGTATTATGATGTACAAACCCGAGAGGTACGAACTCGGTAAAACCACCTGTATTGCGTTGAATATCACGAATCAAAGCCAGGTGGTCGGCCCAATGGCAAGGAGCATCAATATGACCATACATAATAGTCGCAGAAGAAGGGATGCCTAGACGGTGAGCAGTGGTGATAATCTTAACCCATTGTTCCGTACTCAGCTTGTTTTTCGTAAGCCGCCGCCGGATAGTTGTATCGAAAATCTCGGCAGCAGTGCCAGGTATAGATCCCAACCCTGCTGCTTTCAGCATCGATAGAAAGTCGGCTATGTCCATACCAGCTCGCTGTGAACCGTACTGGATCTCAAAGGGGGAAAAAGCGTGAATGTGAATGTCAGGCACACGCTCTTTAATGGATTGCAAGAGATCGCGATAATGCTCTCCTTTCATTTTAGGATGCAGTCCCCCCTGCAAACACACCTCTGTAGCGCCGGCATTCCAGGCGCTTTCTGCCAGATTGACAACTTCTTCTAATGACATCCACTGGGCATCTGGATCATCTAACCGCCTGGCGAAAGCACAAAATCGGCACCCGGTATAACACACATTGGTGAAGTTAATATTTCGCACAGTAACATATGTGACAATGTCGCCCACTGCACGACGCCTGAGTTCATCCGCCACAAGCATCAAAACATGTAATTCTGTCCCAGCAGCCGAGAACAACGTTTCTGCTTCCTCTGTAGAGATTTCGTAGTCACCTAAGGCACGCTCAAAAATACGAGCGATTTCGGGACGAATCTGGGTAAGCAGCATGTGTAAGGTTGGAATATTCAAAGTTATTGTAGCTCCTGCTTTATCAAGCCAGATGAGTCAATCTGTGCAGCTACTTGCGAACGAAGTATTTCTGGTATCCAGCGTTCAGGTTCCAGCGCGTATTCGGCGTGAATCGCCAAACGCTCACGCAGTACACAATTTTTCTGGCGGGTGACTCTCTGTAACTCTTCAAGTTTGGGCCAGGCCGCCTCTGGGTTAATGTGATCGTGTGTCACAGGAGAGACGCCTCCCCAGTCATTGATCCCGGTGTCAAGATAGGTACCATAGTCATTGGGGGTCAAATTGGGTGGGGACTGAAGGTTCATCGTCCCTCCGAAAATCAAACGTGCAACAGCTAACGTCCAGCGCATTTCATCGACCCCCGGTTCAACAGAGTTCGCCATAGGTGTCTTTGGTTTTGCACGAAAATTTTGCACAATGACTTCATGAATATGGCCGTATTCTTTATGAATATCACGAATCGTCAGCAGTGCGGCGATCCGTTCAGCGCGTGTTTCCCCAATGCCAACCAGGATGCCGGTTGTAAAGGGGATTTGTAACTCCCCTGCTGAACGCAATGTCGCGATTCTGCGATGAGGAACTTTATCGGGGCAGCCAAAGTGCGGCTGCCCCCATGTGGTCAATCGGGTGCTGGTAGTTTCTAACATCATCCCCATACTGATCGCCGTCTCACGCAGGGCAGCCAGTTCTCCTTTGAGCAGCGTACCCGGATTTGCATGAGGCAATATCCCGGTCTGTGTGTAAACCAACTCACACATCGCTCGCAAATAGTCAAGCATGGTTGAATAGCCCAGTTCCCGTAAGTGCTCCTGTGCCAGTGCATGACGCTGTTCAGGACGTTCGCCCAGACTAAAGAGGGCTTCCCTGCATCCTGCCTGGCGTCCGGATTCAGCGATCTCCAGCACTTCATCAGGCTTAAGGGTGCGCGCAGCGGGATCTCCTGGAGCTTTGACGAATCCACAGTAACCGCATGTGTTGCGGCAAAGCGTTGTCAGTGGGATAAAAACATTACGCGAGTACGTAATTATGTGGTTTTTGTATTGCTCACGCAAAGACTTGGCAGCCGCACAAAGCGCCTCAAGCTCATCTGAGTTGATCTCAATCAAAGCATAGGCATCAATTTGTGATAGCGGAATCCCACTTATTATCTGATCCAATAGTTTCTGTATATGACGGCGGATGGATAAATCAGCCAAAATTGCTCCCACATAGTCAAGCCTGGGACGAATAACATTTGTCTACGAACCCGCGTATCAAATAGTCAGCGCCGAGCTGGGAAATAGTCGTTTCTTTAAGGGAATAGGCATCTGGCAACACGCTTGCCCCCTGCCCTGCGATGGGACCGGGAGCTTTAGCACCGCCAATAATTAGCGGCGCAATAAAGGCCCACACTTCATCGACTAAACCGGCTTCAAAAAACGAACCAAGAACTTGCCCCCCTCCCTCAACCATCAAACTGGTAATTTGCTTTTTCCCCAGCTCAGTTAGCAGGCTCTTGATATCAACCCACCCATCTCCAGTTGCAGGTAAAATCAGGGTTTCGACTCCCTGTTGGCGCAATGCTTCCAGCCGTTTGGTAGACACCCTGGAGGTTGTAGCAACCATGGTCTTTCCAGGCAAAGAGGGATCGAATAAACAAGCGCCTAGAGGCACGCGCCTCTGACTATCAAGTACGATTCTGATTGGGTGACTACAGGGTTGCCCCGGCAGCCGGGTGGTGAGTTGAGGGTTATCGTCAATAGCTGTGTTTGCTCCAATCAGGATAGCGTCGCAGGCATGACGCAGACGGTGACCCTCCAACCGTGCAGCCTCCCCCGAAATCCATTGGCTGTGACCGGTATGTGTGGCAATTTTTCCATCAAGACTGGTAGCGAACTTGGCGATAACATAGGGACGATTGGCGGTAATATAATGGAAGAAAAAGCGATTTAGATAACGAGCTTCTTCGGAGCAAGGCCCCTGATGAACCTTCAGCCCTGCCGCAACTAAGCGTTGATGCCCATTCCCAGCCACATTTGGATTAGGATCGTTGACCGCATAGAATACTTCGGCGATGCCAGCATCAATGATGGCTTGCGTACAGGGAGGAGTGCGCCCATGATGGTTACAGGGTTCAAGGTTAACATACAGTGTAGCATCTCGCGCGTTTTGCCCCGCCACCTGTAAGGCTTCTGCTTCTGCATGTGGCTCCCCGGCTCGGTGATGGTACCCTTCCCCAATAACCTGACCATGTTTTACGATCACCGCACCGACAATAGGGTTAGGGCTTGTCCAACCTTCACCTTGGCGAGCAAGTCCTAGAGCATGTTTCATATACTTAATATTTAGTTCGTCCAAGAGTATTGTTCCGTGGTGATTTGAGGGCTAATCTGGGCAAAACACCATATAACTATACTCGATGATCCCGGTTTCAAAAAAACTGAACAGCTCAGGTTTAGCCAGCTAGGCTGTATACTTTGTATGTCGATGCCTTGCCATCAAATGCTGCTATTCGCATCCCGGCACCAGGTATCTAGTACACCGTTACATAAAAACATTAAACTTTGCAAAAGATAGAATTCGCATCATTAATAATCGAATAGTGTCTGTTAAGCTTTTCACGGCAATTCTCGATCCAGACAGCTCGTAACAAGCTCAACTCGCGCTATTCAGTTGTTAATGTTGCCAATTCTAAATTCAAAGAAACTTAATTTACACTGTAGTAAGCTCGATTTGCTCGTTATCCGTTGTATTGTGTTCCCTATCACGTAAAGTCTTTAGCGGTGGTGGTGACTCATTGACTGATGCTGGAATCCTCCTGCCTTAATGAACTGGCAGTTCTTACACCAATCAGGTTCAGGCTTTATCTGGTTTTGAGCCATTCGTTCAATTCTTTAGAGGGCCATCAGTCAAAATGTTACCACTACCTCTTTAGCTTTAGTGTAGCGGAACGACACACACAGCAAGTATGGAGGGAATATAGAGTTTGTGCACAAACTGTGGAAAGTAATTGGAAAGTGTGGTTAACAGGCAAGATAATGGAACGTGGGGCCGTCTAATCTGTAAAAGGCAGCAAAATCCGAGGGCGACAGAGATTAAACGTTAAAAGTGCATAGTGATCCTAGACCCGGATTACCTCAACCGTAAGGCGATAACCGACACTGCGGATATTGGTGATGATGTCATCGCTGACACCAACCTCTTCCAGTTTGCGACGCAGGTTGCGGATATGATAGCGTAAAAGTTGGGCAGCATCTTTATCCCCCAGAGGTTGATCTTCGTCGTAGCTCAACAGATCCTCGTAGTTAACTGCCGCGCCACCTGCCAATATCAAACGTTGTAGAATAGCAAATTCGGTCGAGGACAGTTTTACTTCCTGCCCCTCAACCATCACCTGCATACTAGCCAGGTCAACTAGTAAGAACCCCACCTGATATCGCCCCGAAGGCCGATGATCGTATTCTCTATTTTCCGCTGCCTTGAGCCGGGAGAAACGGAGCAGCTTCCCCCGAATAGCAGCAATCAGATCGCCTACCTCAATGGGTTTGGTCAGGTAATCATCGATACCCATCTCCTTGGCATAGCGGACATCCTCAGTCTGACCTTTGGCTGTCAAAAAGATAAATGGGATATGCAGCCACGCTGGATTCTGATGAACCCGCATATAAAATTGGTAGCCGTTCATGCTGGGCATCATAATATCAGAGATAATCAAGTCGGGTATCTGATGCTCCAATACCTCGAGTGCCTCTTTGCCGTTAGGTGCCTGAAGCACGCTAAACCCAGAGAGGCGCAGTATATCCACAATGCTTTCCCGAATAATCATCTCGTCATCCACGACAAGGATCACGGCACGGTCAAAACCTGCTGCGTTTGGATTATTTGGGATATGCACTATATCAACCCTTCACTGGACAGGAATCATAACATGGGTGTTTCCACCTCGATTATATCAAAAGAACACCAAAACTTATGTTGTATTTTTGCGAACCATAAACATTTATTAAAATTGCGCCCACACAGCAGATATTGGTTACACTTCCAGTCGAGTTGTGTAACCATAAATTCACTTTTTCAACTATCTCCTGCCGCGCAGAATTGCATTACACCCCGGCACGGTATAATCACAGGCTGTAAACATTTCGAGATAAACCAGGAGGGTAGCTAGATGCAATATCGCCATTTGGGAAATTCCGGCCTGCGAGTTAGCGAACTGAGTCTTGGCGGTTGGACAACATTTGGGGGCAGTGTAACCAATAAACAAATTGCGCAGGATATCATCATCAAAGCCTATGAGAGCGGTATTAACTTTTTTGATATCGCAGACATTTATGCCAAAGGGGCCGCCGAGCAGATGATGGGTGAAGTGCTGGCTCAATTCCCCCGGCACACGTTGGTGGTTTCGACCAAAGTCTTCTGGCCGATGAGCGACGATCCCAACGACCAGGGATTGTCCCGTAAGCACGTCATGGAGTCGATTGATAGATCGCTCCGGCGGATTGGCACTGATTATGTGGATATGTATTTCTGCCATCGCTTCGACCCGGAAACTCCCGTACTCGAAACCATCCGCGCAATGGACGATCTAATCCACCAGGGAAAGGTGCTCTATTGGGGTACCAGCGAGTGGACAGCAGAGCAAATCCAGGAAGCTCACGACCTTGCCGAGAAATACAATCTCTACCCACCTCAGGTCGAACAGCCACAATACAACCTGCTGGTACGTTCTACTTTCGAAAAGTCGATCCTGCCAAAGGCTGAAGAAACCGGCATGGGATTGGTCACCTGGAGTCCGCTGGGCAGCGGCATCTTGACCGGTAAATATGATGATGGCGTCCCGGAAGACAGCCGCCTGGCAAACATAGACTGGCTGCGCGATCAAATTCTAAACGAAAACGTAATCGTAAAGGCCCGCCGGATGAAGCCCATCGCGGACGATCTGGGGATTTCCCGTGCGCAGTTGGCGATTGCCTGGGCACTGCGTCACCCAGGACTCAGCAGTGTGATTACCGGCGCGACGAAACTCAGCCAGTTAGAGAGTAACTTAGCAGCCGCCAACGTCGAACTAACCGCCGATGTGCTCTCCGCCCTCGATGAGATATTCAACCCGGGGTAACGTTGCCAACACTAAAAGTTAACGATCTGGATATGTTCTACAGCGAGCGTGGCGATGGGCCAACCATCGTCGCGCTCCATGCAGCGACAGTTGATCACAGCTATATGGGCTGGTTGGTTCATGCGGCGCTTAGAGAGGGATTCAACGTAATCGCCCCCGACCTACGCGGACATGGTCAATCGACCAATCCCGCCCCCGATATGCATCTGAACCGCATGGTGGATGATGTGCTGGAATTCGTCTATTTGCTGGGGCGGACGGCCATTCACGGGATAGGCTACAGCCTTGGTGGGGCAGTGATGCTCTATGCAGCCCGGCGCAAACCGGATATGTTCCGGTCACTGATGCTGCTGGCAACCAACTATCATGCCCCCTCACAGCAGCGGGTTGATAGAGTCCTTGGCCCTGAAGCGACACGCCCTCCAATGGAGCAGATCGTCTTCCACCCGGAGACGGGGGCGGTAGGCGGCTGGGATGCGCCGCTTGAATCCTTCAATACGATCACCTGCCCGACTCTAATCATGGCCCCTGACCGCGATGAATTCAATGACCTAGAAGATGCAGTCGCCCTGTATCGCACGCTGCCAAATGCCGAGATTCTGTCGCTGCCGAAAACCGGTCACTTTGACGTGGCCCGCCACCCGATGGTCTATCAGGCGTTGAGCAGCTTTTATTCACATGTTCCGCGAGTCAGCGCCCGGTAAGATGATATAAGATGCCTACACCTAAAGTCGAACTTCGTAATGTCAATATGACTTTTCATACCGATGGACAATCGGTTCAGGCCCTGGATGACGTTTCGTTAAAGGTCATGCCGGGAGAATTTGCTACCGTCATCGGGCCATCGGGCAGCGGAAAGAGTACTTTGTTAAACCTGATCGTCGGGCTGCTTGAACCGGATACCGGCGAAATCTGCATTGATGGCGAAGTCTGCCAGTCGCGAGCCGGGCGTGTGGGCTATATGCCGCAGCGCGATCTGCTGCTGCCCTGGCGCAGTGTATTGGACAATGTGATCCTCGGTATGGAGATCAAGGGGATTCCGCGCGATCAGGCCCGGTCGCAGGCAGCGGAGATGCTGCCTCTGTTTGGACTGGAATCATTCGCCGGGGTTTACCCAAACGCCTTATCCGGCGGGATGCGCCAACGAGCCGCCCTGCTCAGAACGATTCTGACCGGGCAGGACGTACTGCTGCTTGATGAACCATTCGGAGCACTTGACGCATTGACGCGACGCGACCTGCAAGATTGGTTATTAGAAATGTGGCGGCAGTTTGGCTGGACGGTGATCTTTATCACACACGATGTTGAGGAGGCTCTATACCTGGCCGACCATGTGATTGTCCTCAGTGCGCGGCCTGGACGGGTATCGCATCACCTGGCAGTTGACCTGCCCCGCCCGCGCACACGGGGGATGGTCGCTTTGCCGCAGTTCGGCCAGCAGATGACGGTTTTGTTGCAGGCGCTCGGCGTAGTAGTGTGAAAAATTATCCTGAGCGAGAGTTGAGAATATTTGGACTCACAGGAATTGATCGCCACATTTTCCCACATACCCTATCCGCAACTACTTACTACAAATGAGCGTAGAAACACTTTACAACCATGTTGATGTTCTGTGGAGTGTTATATCTTGGAGCAAAATCATTTATCGCCACTGTCGGGAGCCAGATCACTCCTGCTGTTTTTTCTATTAGTTTTTGCATTTTCTATTCCGTTCTGGCTGCTCGGTGCTGCGACCGGATTAGAGTTATTACCGGGTTTACCGATAGCTTCCCTGATGACCTTTTGCCCAATGCTGGCGGCAATGGTTCTCGTTTACCGGAAAAATAGGGGCGTTGGCGTAGCTGTGTTACTGAAGAGAGCATTCGATCTCAACCGGATCGAAGCGAAAGTCTGGTATGTGCCGGTTCTCCTGTTAATGCCGGTGGTGATGGCGCTGTCGTTTTTCGTGCTGCGCCTGACCGGAACACCGGTTCCGCTCCCGAAGATCGCCCTACTGCCGACATTGGCGCTGGCTGTCGCATTCTTCGTTGCTGCTCTGGGTGAGGAGTTAGGCTGGTCAGGATATGCCACCGACCCGATGCAAAGCCGCTGGGGGGCGCTGTCAACCAGCCTCATCTTAGGAGTGATCTGGGCTATCTACCACTATATCGCATTGGCACAGGCGCACCGCTCGGTGACCTGGATCGCATGGTGGACACTCAGCACTTTAGCCCTGCGTATAATCATTGTCTGGCTCTACAACAACACCGGGAGGAGTGTCTTCGCCGCTGCGCTTTTCCACATGACAATCAACGTCACCTGGCAGTTGTTCCCGGTCAACGGCTCATATTATGATCCGCGTGTCTCCGGCTCAATCCTGGCTTTAGCAGCCATTATCATCATTGTTATCTGGGGGCCACAAACGTTGGAGCGGAACAAAAGCGATCGGGATCGCCCGATTGGGGCTAACTAGGACTTTCGCCACCAGCCGGTTAGAGTTTGCCATAGCCACTGGTGAAAAGGCGGCTTGAGTGTATCGGCAGCCTGAGCAATACTGTTGATACCCTGGGCCTGAAGTTCCTGGTGATGCCGCCACACCCAGTTGAATAAGTCGGCTTCGGTTCGATCCGGGAACCGCGCCATCACACCATGCTGTTCGATGATCTGAATCGCCGGGGTATAAATCATATCATACCAGGCAGCAGCCGCATCCTGACAGGACATCGCCTCACCATCAATTTTCTCAAGCGCCTGGCGATAAAGCTCAATTTGATAAGCCAGTGCCCGGTAGCTGCCGGGTTCGGTCAGGATAATGTTCTGCTCAGGCCGTGTTTTATCAAGCTGGGTCGTTTCCAGAAAATCCATGTACTCGGCTTTAACCAGGACTTCATCCAGATCGGCATCAGCGCTTAAACCGGTAGTTGTTGGGAATTCCCAGACATGGGCTTCAATGGTATCAACATTATTTTGCCGG
This sequence comes from Anaerolineae bacterium, assembly GCA_050288085.1. Taxonomy (GTDB): domain Bacteria; phylum Chloroflexota; class Anaerolineae; order Aggregatilineales; family UBA3940; genus JBNKDD01. Next base: position 8,993 of record JBNKDD010000032.1, on the reverse strand, counting down.
GCAATCGATACCCGGTGATTGCCATCCAACACGAAATAAGCTTCCCCAACCTGATACACTTCAATCGGGGGTAAGCCGATCGTCATCGAAACAGCATTGACCCGTTCCCAACGGCTTCGCATAGACTCCTTTCGGGGCAAAAAAGTCTGCGTAAAGTCCTTATAACGTCCTACGCTCCCCCGAATCTGGGCTAAAGGGATATCGTACATGCCCTTGTAGTGCTTCTGACTCAACCGGAGCCGCTTACGCACTTCTTCAAAAGGGAGCAGTTCGGTCGATTTGGACGAGAAAAAAGCCCTCGTATCTTCGACAGAAGCACGCCTCCGGGCCTGCTCCCAGTCTTGTCTGGCTTTAAATTTAGCATAGTTACTGCTGTCGTCCATGTACTTTGCACTCGCTTAACTGATCCAATCCCGGTTCAGGGGATCCCACTCTCGGTGGCGGTAGGAATTTTTACACTCCATGCATACCAAAGCCGAGGCCACCTCGCGTGAGGGGGTGCGCCACCGCCACCGGACAGTCCCCAGGTGATGACGGCAGGCAGGCTTGTGACAAATAGGGCATACAATACCCTCAACTAAGCCTGTATTGCCGTAGCGTTCATAATCCCTGGGGCGCTTTTCGCAGATATGACAATATGAAATGGGCATAGATTCTCCCGATCTGTCCTGGCGAAGACCTCAATACAATTCAATTCTAGACGCTTTTAACCTTTTCCGCAGGTTGTCCCCGCCGAATGCGGTAATGTTCCAGGTCACGGGCGACAATAGCACCAGGAAAATATTCCTGGGCTTCGGCGATCACTTCGCGCTCCCGGTAGCGCCGTGAGAGATGGGTCAGGAACAGGTTCTTGACCCCGGCATCGATGGCTAACTCAGCCGCTTCTTTCGCCGTGATGTGCCCCATTGTCCGCGCCAGATCCGTCTCATGGCTGAGATAAGTTGCTTCACAAATCAGGGCATCGGCATCGGCGGCGAATTCGGCCAGGCCCCTGGTGTGGCCCACATCACCGGTCAGGCATAATTTCGTACCGAGTACCGTTTCGCCCAGCACCTCATCAGGATGGATCACCCGGCCATCAGGGAGTGTGATAGATTTGCCATGCACCAGGTCACGCCGCTCCGGTCCTTTCGGAACACCCAGAGCTTCTGCCTTTTCATCTAAGAATGGACGGCGGGGCTTCTCCTCAAAGCAGAAGCCAAAGCAGTCCGGGCCGCGATGCTCGACCGGAAACGCACTCAGTCGGAAGTTTTCATCTTCCATCAGGGTGCCGGGTTTTAGATCGTAAAGCTCGATATCAACCGGCAGCCGACCACCGCGCAGCACCACCCCAAAAATGAGATCGTGTACGCGGTCGAGTGTCCATTTCCCACCCCAGATTTCGATCCGTTCGGTTGCATCCCAACGGGCAAAAGTCGATACCAACCCGGCCAATCCGAGGATATGATCCAGGTGACCATGTGTCAAAAGGATTTTATCCAACCGGCGAAAACCCAATCCACTGCGCAATATCTGGCGTTGGGTTCCTTCCCCGCAGTCGATCAGAAAACGGTATTCGTTATAGATTACGACCTGAGCACTCAATCCGCGTTGAACGGAAGGCGCACTGGCTGAAGTGCCTAAAAAAACTATCTCAAACACAAATTCCTCGCTATACAAGTCGGGCCAAACAATAGATTTTAAATCAAATGGCCCAACTACAAAGGGAATAGCTTTAGCTATTTCCTCTTAAATCCGCCTGATCCTGGCAGTTGATCAGGTGGTATAAGGTAGTCAGGTGAAAAGAAGTTAAGCAACAGGGCTAAGGCTGCCAAACGTATAGTTTGCCAGACCTTTCTTTGCCCCGCTATCTAAAGTGGGGCTGTTCAATATATCTCAAACAAAAGGGTAGAAGGGCGGCATGGCGGTATCATACCCAGCCATCATCCAGCCTGCCACCGCATGTCCAACCAGTTGATCAACTGCCGGGCAACCGGGTGGGTCAGCCGTACCGACGCCTCGAAGCGTTCCGGGGAGAAGGCGTACATCCGCACATAGTGCGGGCGCAGCACAAAGATACAGTAATCATCTTCCCATCGGCGGCTGGCCCATAGGAAAGCCACACCTGCCTCACGGCGCATCAATTCCATCCAGCGTCGTTTATCGTAGCTGCTTAGATCACCCATATGGAAACGCAGCGCCATCATATGACTCAGCGTGAAAGTTGCCTCTGTGACATTTTGATCGCTAAAGATGTCGAAGGTCAACATGGTACCGGCATCCTGACTGGTCAGCATGGCAGTCGCACGATTGGCCGGTCGTGTATCCTGGGGTGAACGAGCAATTGACGTGAGTAAAGGTGCATTGGCAAACCGGCGGGCCAATTCCGTATCCAGATCAATTTCACCCCGCAAGAACTGTTTTATTGTGACCGGGGCCTGATCGATTTTGATACTGCGACGCAGGGAACCCGTCCCACTCAGATCGCGCAAGAGGCGCTGGCGATCCTGCGCCGAAATTCGGGCATGAACCTTGAGGGCCGCCGGATTCAACCGTCCCGTGCCGGGGGGCAGGCCATCTCGATCAAACTGTTGACTGCTGCGAGATGGTGATTCGATTGCCGGGGTATCCCCAGGATCATAATCATAGTTGCTCATAGTTTTTCCCCACAAAGATGGGCCGACAAATAATTCTCAAATCGAATGGCCCAACTGCATTGGAAATAGCTGAAGCTATTTCCACATAATTACCGCCACGTCCATCACCTGACTATAGCATGGCCCTGGCATTAGGAGCAAGTTCTGTTAGTAATTCTGCCTATCACTTTTATATCAAATTCTGGCAGTGTCAAACCTGTTTGCAGTCTTACCTCCTCTTGTGTTTTAATCTGTCACATGATCGAAGCGAAAAATATAACCAAGGTCTTTGGACTGCGCCCCGTGTTGAAAGGTATCACGCTGACAATTGGACAGGGTGAGTTTCTGACCTTATTCGGGCCGAATGGAGCCGGTAAAACGACCTTCCTCCGTATCCTGTCCACCCTGAGTCGCCCAACCACCGGCCAGATTTCTATTGCCGGATACCCACTGCCGGGACATGCTCAGACAGCTCGCAGCCTGATCGGTGTGGTATCACATTGGCCGTTGCTCTACGGTGACCTGACGGCTGAGGAAAATCTACGCTTCTATGCACAGATGTATGCTCTGAATGGAAAAGTCCGCGATCAGCGCATCGACGATGTGATCCGGGCGGTTGGCTTACACAAGAGGCGGCTCGACCTGGTACGTACTTTCAGCCGGGGGATGCAGCAGCGGCTAGCTATTGCGCGGGCCATCCTTCACGATCCACCGGTTTTACTGCTTGATGAGCCGTATACTGGCCTCGATCAGGATGCAGCTGCAACACTTGATGGCGTGCTGCACGATGTTGCAACGCGTGGGCGCACGGTGTTGATGACAACCCACAACATTGCACGCGGGCTTGTCCGGGCGGATCGGGTAGCGATTCTCTCGAAGGGCCGGATCGCATACGAAGCCCCGCGTGAGGGACTGGATACCACCTCATTTGCAGAACTCTACTCAGATGTAACCGGCATGGCAGGTACCCGATGAGCCAGGATAAGAATACTCAAATGCAGCAGCCAGCAGGGCGGGCCAACCTATTTCGGGCCACCTTTGCCATCGTATGGAAAGACCTCCGAACCGAACTACGCAGCAAGGAGACAATCAGCGCGATGCTGGTATTTGCGCTGCTATCGATCATGTTATTCAGCTTCGCCCTCGAACTGGATAAAACTGGGCGAGAGGCAAGCGCGGCGGGGGTGTTGTGGGTAACGCTGGTCTTCGCCGGGACTTTAGGATTGGGCCGGTCGTTGGGTCGTGAAAAAGATCAGGGCTGTCTGGATGGACTATTGCTCACACCAACCGACCGCAGTGCACTGTACTTTGGCAAGCTGATCGGTAACTTTATCTTCATGATGATCATTGCCATCGTACTGCTGCCCATATTAACGATCTTATATGATGTGTCATTTTTCAAACCGATGGTGGCGGTAGTGCTGTTCCTGGGGATATTCGGCTATGCGGGGGTCGGAACCCTGATCTCGTCGATGTCGGTCTACACGCGAGGACGGGAAGTCATGCTGCCGATCTTGCTGCTGCCGATTGCCCTCTCGGTTCTGATCCCGGCGGTGCGAGCGACACGCGGCCTGCTTGAACTGGTTCCTTTTAACGAATTGGCCGGGTGGTTTAACCTGCTGATCGCCGTTAATGTGATTTACCTCACGCTGGCTTATATGCTGTTTGATTTTATTGTCGAAGAGTAGAAGTATCCCACAGCATGATCGTGCCATCATCTAAGCCAAAGGCAAGTACATCCCCTCCGGGTGACCAATCTAAGCAGGTCGATCCGGCAGCTTGCCCGTAAAGATACGAGTTGTAAAAAGCCACAGGTTCGGCATCACCATCATCTTCCATGTCCCATAGATAAACATCATCCTGGTCCAGCGCTGCAGCAATGAATCTACCATCGGCTGATAAGGCTATATCTAACACATTGTGGGGATGTTGGTAACTGCGAATCACTTCTCCAGAGTCCGCATCCCAGATCGTCACAAGCTGATCATACGATCCGGCCATGATCTGGGTTCCCTCCGGTGACCAGTCTAACCCATTTACCAGCACCGGCCACCTGACCCCGTTTATATTGGGTGGATACTCATGCACAATTTCGATCAGGTCTTTTCCTGCCTCAATGCTTTGAATCATCACCCGGCCATCATATCCGGCTGAGGCTACCCGCTGCCCATCCGGGCTGAATTGAACATCCGTTACGGTGTTTTCATGCCCATGCAGCACAGCTTCCTGATCGCCTGTATGCACATTCCACACTTCTAATTGGCCGCCCCGTGTGCCTAATGCGAGAAGTTCCCCATCTGGTGACCAATCTAAGCCGGACACGTTATACAGGATTTCGGCTAATGTGCCGGATAACTCACCTGTCTCCGTATCCCAGATGGTGATCCCCCACCCGGCCCCGACTGCCAGGAGCGCCCCATCCGGCGACCAGGCCAGGTGGCTTGAACCGGAACGCGGCCCCTCCAGGATATGCAAAGGCTGCCTCGTGGCTGCCTCCCAGATGATCACCTGCCCGTCATAGGAGCCGGAAGCCAGGCGCGTTCCATCCGGTGACCAGGCCACATCCCATATTTTATTGGTATGTCCGTTAAGATTGCGTAAGCCAACCCCATAGCTGACGAATGGGTGTAACCATCCAACAACCAGACCTGGCTCGATGTGCTGACCATCAATCCGGGTGGTGTCATCTTGGATGGCCCAACAGGGCAGCGGCGGATCACCTTCCAGGGTGTAGGTAGCGAGTGTCTCCCCGCTCTGTGCCGCAACCAGCCGAATATAGGCGCTGTACTGATAACGCCCAATTCCTGTATTGCCGCATTCCTCTACCAGCGTTTCTTGTTCATCGGTCATGCAGGCAACTATCGTCGTGGTTTCCACCCGGATCGGATACCAATAGTCATAGAGATCGAAGCTGAGATCATGTTCTCCACCCGATTCAGATAGCAAGACCATCGCCGCCGGGACATAACCCTGATCGGCGGTGGCAGCCTCCGGGATGGCTTCGCCCTGGCAGGCAGGCGCGACCGCTTCCCCCACCGCCCGGATGTTTTTCCGCCACAGTTCGGTTCGGAAGGCAGGCATCAGAGTCTCTTCTGTTAGCCCATGTGCATCCGATAGATCGACATCTACTAAGCGGGTCGCTTGCAGATTCGCATTTTCGAGGTTTGCCCCGGTTAGTATCGCCCCGGTCAGATCGGCAAAGGATAGATCACTGCCGCTGAGATCAGCATCCTCCAGATTGGCATCATGCATATTGACCGCATAAAGGTTAGCCCCGACCAGGATCGCACCGCTCAGGTCGGCATCGTTGATTGAAGCCTGTCCCAGGTCGGCGTTGGTCAAATCGGCCCCGCGCAGATCCGCCAGATTCAACAGCGCCCCGGTCAAATCAGCGCCTCTCAGATCGGCATTTGACAGATTTATCCGTTCCATATTGGCCTGGGCGAAGGTCAGGCCGCTCAGGTCTGCGCCACTCCAATCCTGACCGGATAGATCCGCCTCGGTGAAATCCTGCCCACTGAGATCGCCATCTGGAGTCCCATTTGCCGGACTGCAACCGGCCAGAAAAATCAGGAGGCTAATCAGCGCTAATTGTCGTATCCGATTCATAAATCCTCGAAAGCCACTCTGTAATTAAAAAGGGCTTTACAGCCCGGATAATCATAAAGCTTAGTTCTGAAAAAAACCAAAAAACTTTGGATTATTCCTCTACCTCCATGCTGATATTTCCCCCGGTGACCTGCCATTTAGTCGCCTGCCCAACATATTTATCCGGCAGTAGGTAAGGTTCGGTGGTCGTCAACAGGACTTGTTCTGCCCCGTTGATCCGCTCCAATAGATAACCGCGCCGATGAACGTCCAGTTCGGCCACCACCTCATCGAGCAGCAGAATCGGCCACTCATTAGTTTTTTCTTGCATCCATTGCAATTCACCCAATTTGAGCGCCAATACCGCTGTTCGATTCTGCCCCCGCGAACCGTACAATCCCAGGTCGCGCCGGTTGACCAGGAACCTCATCTCGTCCCGCTGTGGGCCGATGGTCGTCTGCCCGCGTTTGATATCTGCCCGGCGGCAGTCGTCGAGAGCTTCCTTGAATCGTTTGGCGATCTCTTCCGGTTCAAGCTGCGGCAAAGCCGACGGGCCCAAATCCGCGGCAGCAAAACTCATCTGTCCTTCGGGGGATGGGGTAGCGTCGAAACCAGGTTGGTAGCGCAAACGTAGATGTTCGTTCTCGCCGCTCAAATCGCGGTGAATCGCCTGGGCGCTGCGTTCCAATTCACGCACCAATCGAAACCGCCCCTCCACGATGATCGCGCCGGTTGTCACCAGCTTATCATCCCAGAAATCTAGCTGGGACATATCACCCCGCCCCCCGCGCTCCTGAAATTGTTTGAGCAGGGCATTGCGCTGGGTGAGCACTTTATTATATTGACTCAGGGCACGGCAATAATCGGGATCGGTCTGGCACAGGGTAATGTCCAGATAACGACGGCGTTCGCTCGGAGAGCCCTCGACCAGGGCTAAATCCTGAGGGAGGAACATCACCACCCGGATCTGTCCTAGTAAATCCATCACCCGGCGGGGCCGCCCATTGACCCGCACCTCTTTCTTGAAGCGCGTGGACAGTCCTTTACGCTCATTCATCAGCGTCATCTCGATCCGCCTGACGCCGTCTTTGGTCTGAGCTTCGCATACCAACCGGGCATAGGGCATCGGTTCATCTTCCGCCATCCAGTTGATCAACTGGCGGTCGGTGGTGGTATGCAGCGAACGCGAGGTTGCCAGATAGTAGATCGCTTCGAGCAGGCTGGTTTTGCCCTGAGCATTATCACCATAAAGCAAAGTCATCCCGGTTGGGATGGTCAGCTCCAACCGGGCATAGTTCCGAAAATTAGTCAGGGATAAGTGGTGGATATGCATCTCACCACCATTATATCCCGCCCCGCAGAGGCTATCACCCGGCGATGCTTAAAATTTCAGATCGTAACTAGACGATCTGTGCTATCATACCCTGACATTGATCGGTAATGGGAAGGAGAAAAGCATGAAACGCCTTAATCAAGTTATCGCCGTTGAGAAAAGTATCAAAAGCCGCACCTTTCAAGAATTAACCGAAGCCCACCACCTCCTGCAAAAACCGGCCATGTTAGCCGGTATTTCCCGCACCTACCGCCCCATCGATGAGGAAGGTGAGCAGTTCCCCCCTGAATCGACGCGGGTTCAGGTCAAGGGGACGGAGGTTGTCCAACGCACTGCCGAAATTCTCACCCGCCTGTTTGACGTAACGGCCACAAAAGACTGGGCTAACTGCGTCGCACGGGCTGACGTGGTGATCGATGGTACAGTTCTGCTGGCCGATGTGCCGGTTACCTATCTGTTGTTCCTCGAAAAACAGCTGGTAGATATCCTGACTTTTGTCCGCAAGCTGCCAACCCTTGATGCAGCGGAAGTCTGGGAGTTTGACGAGTCGGTTGATGCCTGGGCCACCGAACCGATCCAGACCGTCAAGACCAAGAAGATCCCGCGCAACCACGTCAAAGCCGAAGCCACCGAACATCACCCGGCCCAGGTCGAAGTCTATTATGAGGATGTGGTGGTCGGATACTGGCGCACGATCAAATATTCCGGGGCACTGCCTGCTACCTGGGTCAATGAGCTGGTCGCCCGCGTGGAGAAATTACAGCAGGCGGTCAAGTTCGCACGGGAAGAAGCCAACAATGTCGAAGTGGCTGATCAGGCTGTAGGTGAGCGAATCTTCAACTATCTGTTTGGCTAGAGAGTTGCCGGGAACCAGAACAGTCGAATATACTGTGAGTAGGAGTGCAAGCTAAGCTTCAAGTTTAAGATGATGGCACTGAGCCGCACGATAGTGCAGGTTCGAATCCTGCACCCGCCATACGCGGCGGGGTAGCCCAATTGGAAGAGGCACGCGTCTCATGCCACCCCAGTTTTAAGCTGTCGGCTCCTAGCTTCAGCATTCGCCGCTCATCGCCAAATCGACTGCCGGTGTCGATAACCGTCGGATGCGAGTTCAAGTCCCGCCCGACCCGCCTACTTATTTCATGGGTCGGTAGCTCAATGGAAGAGCACGCACGGTGTAAAGTTTGAACATCAGGCTTAAATGTGTTGGCGAGTGCAAATGAGTGGTAAACCGAGGCCCGTGGGATGGCTACTCTTGCGGGCTTCACCTTTTTACCTGGATTTCTGGGATATCAATTTCCTGTCCGGTCTGAACGTCAAACACCTGAAACACGCATTCTGGCAGAGTCAGCACCGCGCAGCTTCGACTACCGGCAGCGGTCACCGACCCCGGATTGAATATCCACACTCCATCAGACAGCGCTTGCATCGGGATGTGGGTATGCCCCAGCACCACA
>JBNKDD010000031.1:9081-32072 GCA_050288085.1 Anaerolineae bacterium | reverse complement strand
CGACCAGACGATTGGCCCCGCAATTGCACAGGCGGCATCCGATGCAGGTGTGGTGCTGATTGCGACCGACGACGGAATCGTCGATGCTGACGGCAACCCGATCCCCTTCGTAGGCTTCAATGGTACGGACATGGGAACCAAGGTCGGTGAAGCCGCCGCCGGTTTGCTGACTGAAAACGGCTGGCTCGATGACGGCGACAAGAAGGTCGGCGTACTGTCCGTGGAAGTTCAGACCCTCTCGGTCTGCAACGACCGCACCGACGCTGAAAAGGCCGCGATGGTCGAGGTTGGCGTTCCCGAAGACCAGATTTTCCCTGTTCCTTACACAGGTGAAACTCTGTCCGCACAGGACGCTGCCGGTCCGGTGATCACCGCCAATCCTGACATCACCAACTGGGTGGTGTTTGGCTGCAACGATGAAGGCGTCCTGGGTACGCTGAACGCACTGGCGACCGCCGGTGTCAGCCCGGACGACGTCATCGGGGTTGGCCTGGGTGCATATGAAGCCTGCAAGCCATGGGCTGCTGAGCAAGAATCCGGGTTCAAGGCTGCGCTGTTCATCTCCGGTCTGGACGTTGGACGGACTGCCGCCCAGGTGCTGTACGACGCCATCGTCAACGGCATCGAACCGCCTGCGGAAACCTTCGCTCCGACCACCATCGTTGATGCAGCGAACTACGCTGATGTTATGGATGACATTTCTCTATCGAATTGTTCTCAGTAGTTTCTGAGATAACGGCTGGGGGACAAGATTTTGAAATCTTGTCCCTCAACCTCCTCATCCCTTAGAAGGGAGTATCGAATTATGGTTCAAGCAGATGCCATAGAAATGGCTGCTGAGGCGACAAAAACGCTTGAAATATCCCATATCAGTAAAGCGTTTCCGAATGTCCAGGCCCTCAACGATGTCTCGCTAGATATTAACTCTGGGGAGATTCTTGCATTTATCGGCGAGAATGGTGCCGGTAAATCAACGCTGCTCAAAATTCTCAATGGGGACTATCAACCTGATTCAGGCACAATCACTCTGAATGGTCAGGGAATGAACTTCCCTAATCCCAGCAGTGCTCATAAGGCCGGGATCAGGGTGATCTACCAGGAGCCGGAGATCATTCCCTGGGTTGATGTGCCGGAAAATATCTGGGTCGGTGAGCTGCCTAAACGGTTTGGTTTTATTCACCGTTCTCAATTAAAGGAACTGGTCAGCGAGAGCCTTTCAGAATATGGCTTTGAGAATGTGCTGCCCATAGATTTGATGGGGTATGAATTATCATCTGCCCAGAAACAACTGGTAGAAATTATGCGTGCTCTCAAATCGGGAGTGCGTGTTCTGGCGCTGGATGAGCCGACCTCATCATTGACCGATGAAGAAGTGGATCAACTCTTCTCCCTGGTTCGCCGGTTGCGTGATGAAGGCGTGGCGATTATTTATGTTTCACACCGCCTCAACGAGATCAGACGACTCTGTGACCGTGTTGCCATCCTGAGAGATGGTGAACTGGTAGCCGTTCAGCCGATCGATGTATTGTCCGAAAATGAGATTGTCCACCTGATGGTGGGCCGGGAACTGGCTGATGTCTTCCATCGGCAGGCCATAGAAACTCAAGATAGGATGCTTGAGGTCAAGAACCTGAACAGCAACTGGCACCGCGATGTCAACTTTTATGTCAATGCCGGGGAGATCGTTGGCTTTGCTGGTCTGGTCGGAGCCGGTCGGACGGAACTTGCCAAGGTTATCTTTGGGGAATATCGCAAAGACAGCGGGCAGATCGTATTAGGTGGTGAGGAAGTCAACATCCGTCGGCCTGACGAAGCGATTGCTAAAGGCATTGGATTTGCCCCAGAAGACCGGAAACAAGAGGGCCTGGTGTTGATCCGCAGTGTTCTCGAAAACGCTTCGATGGCGATCCTGAAACAGTTATGCCAATTTCATTTTATCCGCACACGCCTTGAGCGGGAAGTTGTCACCGGATTTGTGGAAAAGCTGCGCGTCCAGACCCCCTCCGTTGACCAGGAAGTCGGGAAACTCTCCGGGGGTAACCAGCAAAAAGTGGTTCTTGCCCGGTGGCTGGCCGTTAAGCCCAGAGTCTTGATCCTTGATGAACCCACGCGAGGTATTGATGTCGGGGCGAAGGCTGAGATTTACAGCCTGATCGATGAGCTTGCCGATCAAGGCATTGCCATTATTTTGATCAGCTCCGAACTGCCGGAGATTCTGGGGCTTTCAGACCGGATCTACGTTATGCAGAATGGCCGCATCACCGGGGAACTCTCCGGGGAAAGCGCTACTGAAGAACATGTTCTGGAACTGGCAATGGTCGATAACCTGTCGGCTGCCGATTCAGAACCTGCGGAAACGAACTAGAAGGGAATCATATGATGAGTGTTGAACAGGCATCACAAGAAACTGCGCAAAGGGCAGCTCGGACAACAAACGGCACGGCCTTCCGCCGCGTTATTAACTTTATCGGGGCTGATAATCTATCGCTGTTATTTGCCCTGGTTGTACTGGTATTTCTGATCACGGTGGTCAGTGGCTGGTTCGGCCTATCGGGAGGCGATAAGCTCTTCTCCTGGCAAAACCTGATGAACAGCCTCGCGCAGGCCATCGTGATCGTGGGGCTGCTGGCTATTGGGGAAACGGTGGTCATCGTTTCGGGTGGCCTTGATATCTCGGTTGGCTCGGTTGCGTCTATCGGTTCGGTCGTGGCCGCCTCGGTATTGGTCGGGGTCGGGACGGTTGGCTCCTTCGCGCTGATCCCATCGGGGAGCGTGTTCGTCGCCGTGATCGCGGGGATCATCGCCGGGATGATTGCCGGTGCTGTGAATGGCCTGATCGTGACCGTGCTGCGGGTAAACCCGATCATCGCTACGCTGGGTACACTGGCCGCTTTTGCCGGTCTTGCCTTCCTGTTAGCGCCGGATGGTAAACCCATCGGCGTGCTGACTCAACCGGAATTCACCTGGCTGGCTCGTGGGCGGTTATTCACCGGCCTACCTATCCCTGAATTGAACGGCTCCGAATGGACGGGTGTCCCCGTTTTGACAGTCATTCTCGTTTTCGTAGCGATTATCTTCCACATCCTGATGGCCTATACGGATTTTGGCCGGGCGATCTATGCCATCGGCGGCAATGAAACAGCCGCTCGCCTCGCCGGTATTAATCTCTCGCGAGTCCGGGTGTTTATGTACTCGCTGTCCGGCGGTGTCGCAGGGTTGGCCGGTGTGCTCCTGACTGCCAGAACCACCTCCGGCAATCCGATCAATGGTGTTGGACTGGAATTACAAGCTATCACGGCGGTCTTCTTAGGCGGTGCCGCGACCGCCGGAGGAAAAGGAACGACTATCGGCACATTTCTGGCGGTGATCCTGGTCGGGGTGCTGAACAACGGCATGAACCTGCTTGGCTTCAACACCTTTATTCAACGTGTTGCATTGGGTTTGCTGCTGGTCGGTGCAGTAGCCATCTCACAGTGGCGGCAGGCCAATGAAGAAAAGACCCGCGCGCGGGCGATTGCTCAGCAATCTTAAAGATGGAAGCTGCTGTATACCGGACTACCTGGCACCAGGTGAACGCCCTGGTGCTGGAAAATGAAATCCTGAAGACGGTTGTTGTCCCTGAGATGGGGGCAAAACTGGTCTCGCTGATGGATAAGCGGAATCAAAGGGAGTGGCTGGTCGGGCCTGATCAGCGACCTTTTCAACCGGTCTCATATGGCGCATCTTTTGTCGATCAAGATATGAGCGGTTGGGACGAGATGTTCCCTACTATCGTCGCCTGTGAACATCATGGCGCTGATCTTCCAGATCACGGCGAAGTATGGACTCTCCCCTGGTCGGTTGAGCCGTCCGGTGAGGATCAGATCACGCTGACGGTGGAGGGAAAAGCGCTCCCTTACTGTCTAACCCGCACCCTGTCGTATTCCGAACCGGATGTTTTGCATCTGCATTATCGGTTAGTGAACACCGGGCAGGAGAGTATGCCGTACATCTGGGCGGCGCATCCCCAGTTTGACTGTGGGGAGTCCGCGCAAATTCTCCTGCCCTCACACATCAGCCGGGTGTGCAATACCATCCCTGCGGAATGGGGGTGGGGAACGCCGGAAACGGCGTTCGGCTGGCCGGAAGCGGTCGATCCAAATGGGGACTCATTCCGCCTGGATCAGGTTGGGCCATCGACGCTCAACCGGGCCAGAAAGTTCTTCTGTTTGCCCGATGACCGGATCGATTGGGTGGCCTTGATCCGCCAGCCATCCCTGGATTGGCTGCGAATGGCATGGTCATCTAGGGAGGTTCACTATTTTGGCCTCTGGGTAGATGAAGGGGCTTTGAATCACACCTCCGTTGCGACGCCGGAACCCACCACCGGCTTCTATGACAGCCTATCGATTGCCAGAGAGAAGAGCCAGGTCACCATCGCCGAACCGGGCGAGACGTGTTCCTGGACATTAACGGTACAACTTGGTACCGGCGATGTCCCTTTGAAAGGTTGCAGCTAATGAATAACCTGGAACGCTTCACCAAAGCTATCCACTGGGAAGAAACCGACCGCATCCTGACCTACGATTTTCTAGACAACCGCCATATTCTCAAGCAATATGGGGGGTACGATGAATCCCGCCAATACAGCTTCGAGGAGCTGATTCACGTCAATGGGAAGGCGTGGAAAAACATCGGCGTGGACGTGACCCGTTTTGTCTACGACCCGGCTGAACACTGGATGGGTACCAAGATCGTCAACTGGATACGATTTTTCGGGGTAGATCCTGAGGGTTGGGGGGTGAGTCAGGCTGGGGGTACAGCCTGGATTTCGAAGCGCCCGTTCAAGACGCTCAAAGAACTCGAAAAACACATGCCGCAAATGCCGGACTATGAAGAGGTGAAAGCCTGGTATCAGCCCAGCATCCGGCATATCCAGGAAGTTTTGAGCGAACACGATGTGGTTATGATCGGGGCAGTGGAAGGCCCCTTGACCGATGCCTATACCTTTATGGATATGGAACTGTTCATGTTTGGCATCTATGATGCGCCTGAACTGGTATCGCATATCATGGATTGCACGGGCATGTTCTCGGCTCATATCGCCAGAGCTTTTGCCGAGGTCACGAATGTTCCCCTGCTGTTTATGGGTGAGGATATCTCAGGCACGACCGGCCCTATTTTCAATCCGAAATTTGTCCGCAAGGAAGGTCTACCGCGTTGGAAGTGGATCACCCAACCCATCAAGGAGAAGGGGTATAAGTTCCTCTACCATACCGATGGTCGATATGGAAACTTCCTCCCATTGATCTTTGAGGAACTGGAAGCCGATGGCCTGAATCCCATCGAGCGGAACAACTGCAATGATATTTTCGAGATCAGGGAACAATATCCGAATAAGATGCTGTTCGGAAATGTTTGCTGCATCCATACTTTGCCGCATGGCACTCTGGGGGATGTGGAAGACGAAACCCTGGAACTGATCGAAAAGATTGGACCTCAAGGTGGAATCTTCATCGGCTCATCGAGCGAGGTTCACGATGCCGTCCCGGTGGAAAATGCTGCAAAAATGTACAGCACGGTTCATGAGTATGGCACCTATCCGATTGACGTTGATCGTATCAGGGCCAGGAGAATGGAGCTCAGGAAAAAGAACCTGCTTAAGCTGCGGTAGTATCCGTAAAAACATCCCGTATAATCTGTGATCTACCCACCTTTCTGGTGGGTATTTGTTGGTATGCAAGCTGTCCGGTCGATTGGCCCCCTTCATTATTATTGGGCATTCGCTTGTAACTGCATGCTCAATCTCTTAAAATACGCTAACACAACGGCAATATTCTGAGGCAGGCTGTATACTGAATGATCCACCCCCCCGTGCTCCGAGTATTACTTATTGATGACGATTTGCGCGTCCATCAGATGGTCAACAATTTACTGAGTACTGTTGAAGATATTTCCCTCGTCGGCCAGGAAGTTGATGGGAGAGTCGTGGTTGATCTCTATCGCCGTTTACAACCCGATGTTGTGCTGGTCGACGTTAAGATGCCGCTGATTCATGGAACCGAAGTAACCAAAAACCTCCTGGAAGCCTATCCTGACGCCATCGTTGTTGCCCTGTCCAGCTATTGGGACGGCGAGCTGATCCGGGATATGCTGGAGAGTGGTGCCAAAGGTTACATTGTCAAAGATGTGATGTTTGAAGAACTGATCAGTTCAATATATACCATTCACCAGGGAGGGCATGTTCTTTCCGCCGAAGCCTTGAAGGCTATCCTTGATTCGGATGAATCCTCCAAATCAAACCTCACGCCGCGAGAGCTTGAGACGCTCGCGCGGATTGCCCAGGGATTGAGTAATGCAGAGATCGCGCTTGAACTGGGTATCAGCAAATCCACCGTTAAGTTTCATACGGCCAATATCTTAGAGAAATTAGATGTCCGGACGCGCTCTGAGGCCCTGGTACTGGCGGCCAAGAGAAACTGGATATGATTTCTGTTTTCCCCGCTCATCCTATCCCAAAAGATAGGTACATCTTCTTTAAGTTACCTTTACCCTGAGATTACAGGCAGCTTCCCTGGCATGTTGTGCAGCCAGTCAGGGAATCCCGCCAGACGTAAAACGAAGGGGTATAAATGCGATGGCTAAAAAGTTATGTGTGCCGTTACTGGTGTTGATCCTGGTAAGTGCCTGTCGTATCGGGACTGTGCAGTCTTCGGAAGAACCGCCCGAAGGAGAATCGGTCGAGGCTAACGACGGGGAACTGCTGTTTGTGGGGATCAACAAGAGTGCCGATCAGCAGTATTTCATCGACCTGCAGGCATCTTTTGTCAATACGGCTGAAGCGTATGGCATAGAGGCCTGGGCTTTTGATACCCAGTTGGATGCCAGACTCAGTCTCCGGCTGGTGGAAGATGCGATTTCAGCCGGTGCTGATGGGATCGCGATCACCGTACCCGATCAGTCTATCGGCCCAGGTATTGCCCAGGCAGCCTCAGAGGCCAACGTGGTGCTGATCGCCACCGATGATAACATCGTCGATGCAAATGGAAACCCGCTTCCCTTCGTGGGTTTTAACGGCTCGGATATGGGGGCAAAGGTCGGTGAGGCGGCTGCCGAGATGCTCATGGCGAGTGGCTGGCTTTATGATGCCAATAAGGCGGTGGGGGTGCTGTCCATCGAAAACCTGACACTCTCGGTTTGCAACGACCGGACAGATGCCGAAAAGATTGCTATCATTGCTGCCGGTGTTTCCAAAGAGCAGATTTTGCTCGTTGACTATGATGGTACGATGCGAGCGGCACAAAATGCGGCTGGGCCGGTGATTGGTGCTCATCCTGACATCACTAATTGGGTGGTGGTTGGCTGCAATGATGAGGGGGTTCTGGGAAGCTTGAATGCCCTGGATGCTGCCGGGGTCAGCCCGGAGAATATCATTGGGGTGGGCCTGGGGGCTTATGAAGCCTGCAAGCCGTGGGCTTCCGGTCAGGCTACCGGATTCAAGGCGGCGCTGTTCATCTCCGGTCTGGATGTCGGTCAGATTGCTGCGCAGGTGTTATATGATGCGGTTGTCAATGGCATAGAACCGCCTAAAGAAACCTTCGCTCCGACCACGATTGTGACCCCGGAAAACTACCGGGATGTCATGGATAAGATGTCTTTAGATAACTGTTCGCAGTGACGGGCATGGAATAGTAAGTTGGAAAGAAGATGTTTAAATCGCTTCGTACCCAATTAACCGTCATCGTTATCGGGCTGGCTATTTTGCCTTTGTTGGTAGTTAGCATGGTGATCGCCCAGATCGGATTTAATACCCTGGAGCAGGAAGCCATCGCGACACAAAGCAAAGTGGCCGGGAATGTAAGCACCGAAGTTGAGAGCTTCATTCGTTCCAGGGAATCGGAGATCAAGACTACCAACCGGGCTCAGAACTTACCGGCGCGCAGCATTGACGCACAGGAAGCGGCATTAAATAGCCTGCTATTTCGGGATACCGACTTTCTGGCCTTCAGCTTATTAGATACTAACGGGCAGGAAATACTCCGGTTGGCTCGCAGCCCGGTTATCACCCAGATCGGCCTTGATGACATCAGTGATATTGCTGAATGGCAAATCCCGCTTGAAACCGGCGAAACGTATTATAGCCAGGTTCAATTCTTTGATGTCATCCGTGAGCCGATCATGATCATATCTGTTCCCCTGGTCAACTCACAGACCGGTGAATATGAGATGATCGTAGCCGGGGTGCTGAGTTTCAGATCGATCTGGGAATTCTTTTCCGACCTGGAGCTTGAAGAGAATGAGGAAGTATTTATGATTAATGCTTCCGGCCAGGTCATTGCCTATTCTAATCCTTCCTTCTTAGATCCAACATTTGATCTGAAAGCCGATCAAGGGCGGGGGCAGGGGTTGTATTGGAACGATGTAATCTTCACCAGTGACAAAATTCTATTCGGTGATCCTCAATATGGCACGGCGGAAATAATTGTTATTTCCGAACAGCCCTATGGAGAAGCTGCTGCCTTAGCCTCTGATCTGGTCACGGTGATCATCGTGGCGACGGTTATTGCCTTCTTCGTAGCGATAGTGTTAGTCATCCTGATTGTGCGCCAGGTTGTCCAGCCCGTTGAAGCTCTTTCATCGGCTGTGCAATCCATCACTGCTGGAGATTTATCACAACGTGCAGAAATCGTAAATGATAACGAGATCGGTCAATTGGCGCTGGCGTTCAATGAGATGTCTCAGCGGATGCAGGATTTAATATCGAGCCTTGAAGAACGGGTAAAGGCCCGCACCCGCGATCTGAAAGTCGCTGCGGATGTCTCCCGGCAGGTCACCACGGTGTTAGATACAGACCGTCTCCTGCCACAGCTCACACACCTGAGCATAGAGGGCTTTGACCTTTATTCAGCAACAGTTTTCCTTTATGATGCGGAGACACAAAGACTCTCTATGGTTGCCAGTTCGGGCAAAGCAAATTACACGATAGAGACTGAAGTTCATTCATTTCACATCGATGAGAAGCCGAGCCTGGTTGCCCAGGCGGGTAGAGAAAAACGCAGCATCGCGATCAATGATGTTGCCGTCTCATCGGATCATCTACCGAATCCCCATCTGCCCGCTACCAAATCCGAGCTTGCTTTGCCTATGCTCATCGGTGACAAACTGATCGGCGTATTAGACCTCCAATCTGAGAAGAGAAACCGGTTTTCTCATGAAGACATTGAAATCCTGACCACCCTGGCTGAACAGATCACCATAGCGGTGAGAAATGCACAGCTTTACTCAGATGCAAAAGAGGCCCATCGACTCGCAGAAGAGACCAACCAGTTCAAATCCCAGTTCCTCGCCAACATGAGCCACGAACTGAGAACCCCTCTGAATGCCATTATCAATTTTTCTCAGATTATGGGCATGGAGATAATCGGCCCTTTGAACGAGGAGCAGAAAACAACGGTCGAAGATATTGTCTTCAGTTCCAGGCACTTATTATCGCTGATCAATGATGTGCTGGATATCAGCAAGATTCAATCGGGCATGATGAACCTGTTCATCGAAGAGGGGATAGATGTAAAGGCCATCATGGATAACACGGTTTCTACGGCAAAAACACTACTCAATAGCAAGCCGATTGAAATCCTGGAAGACATTGACGAGCACCTGCCGATCATTATTGGCGACAAGCGGCGTATCCAGCAAATTCTGCTTAACCTTGCCTCCAACGCGGTCAAGTTTACGACCGAAGGCACGATCACCATTAGCGCTAAATGGCAGGGTGACAGGGTGTTGTTTGGTATTATGGATACCGGGTCAGGAATTGCAGAAGAGGACATCGAGCTGATCTTCGAACCCTTCGCCCAGACGGATGAAGGGGCCAGACTTGGTGGTGGAACGGGCCTGGGGCTGCCTATCTCGAAGAGCCTGGTTGAGGCGCATGGCGGGAAGATGTGGGTCGAATCTGAGGTTGGAGATGGCAGCTCGTTTTTCTTCACGCTTCCGGTTGCCTCAGACGAATTGAGCAAGAAATTAGGGAAGAAAGCAGATAAAGATGCCTAATTACCTTTATGTCGAAGATGACGCTTTGAGCCGCAAATTGATGGGCATGATACTTGGTAAGATCATGCAGGTTGAGGCGTATCATATTTTTGAAGACAGTGATAGCTTTCTGGAGCAAATAGACGCTTTACCAGAAGTGCCGGATATTTTTCTGTTGGATATTCACATGAAACCATTAGACGGCTTTGAGATGCTCAGGCTGCTCAGAGCCGATCCTGTCCATGCGGATAAACCGGTTATTGCCCTCACCGCCAGTGTTATGAATGAAGAAGTCGAACAACTACGCGATGCTGGCTTCGATGGGGTCATCGCCAAGCCGCTTGATACCCATTTGTTCCCACAGTTAATTGAACGAATCTGGAACGGTGAGAAAGTCTGGTATGTGAATTAGACCGGGCGATATGGGCTTCCGCTGCCAGGGGACGGACGCCATTTTATACAAATGCCGGTTTGAATATCACATTCCCCACGCGATACACTCTAATCCATTACCCATCAGGAGAGCGAAACAATGTATACCCTGGCCGTTAAACGTGATTTCATCGCCCAGCATTATCTTATCGGGGGAGACTGGGGACCGGAAAACGACCTGCACTCCCACCATTACATGATCGAACTGCGGCTGCAAGGCGAAGAACTTGACCAGCATGGTTATCTGGTCGATATCGTCGATGTAGAAGCAAGGCTCGATCAATCAATCGCTGCCTACCGTGACCGGACACTCAACGACCTGGAACCCTTCGCCGGATTGAATCCCAGTATCGAGCATTTTTCGCGGATACTCTGCACACAGCTCAGCGATGCGATCCATGCGCCGAACATCTCGAAGATCGGGCTGACGATCTGGGAGAATGATATCGCCTGGGCATCCTATGAACTGAACCGCTGATGCGAATTGGCCTGTTGATCTACGGGTCGCTGGACTTACTGACCGGCGGCTTCATATATGACCGTATCCTGGTAGAACATCTCCGCGAAGCCGGGCATGAGGTTGAGTTGTTCTCGCTGCCCTGGCGTCGATATGCCGGGCAGTTAGCGGCGAACATCAATCACTCCCTGGTTGATCAGATCGAAGCGGCACAACTCGACCTGCTGCTTCAGGATGAATTGTGTCATCCTTCCCTTTTCCTGCTTAATCGGCGAATCAAGCCAGCCGTTAATGGCCCGCTCGTGTCGATTGTCCACCACCTGCGGATCAGCGAGCAGCACCCCCATCTGTTCCGCCCGCTGTATCGCGCGGTTGAAACCCGCTATCTATCAACCGTCGATGCCTGGATTTATAACAGCCAGACCACCCGCCAATCTGTTGAGCAGGTCACAGGAGAGGATCGTCCCTGCGTGGTGGCTTATCCATCCGGCAGCCGTTTCGAGGGACTTTCGGTCGAACAGATCGAGCAGCGGGTAAAGCAGGATCGACCGTTCCAGGTTGTATTTGTGGGGAGTTTAATCGGGCGAAAAGGGCTGCATACCCTGATCGAAGCGCTGGCCTACCTGCCTGATCAAGCCGCCGAGCTGACGATCATTGGGAATGCTGAGGCCGATCCGGGGTACACGCGGTCGATCCGCCGTCAGATCGGCGAGCCAGGGCTGGCGAAACGGGTAACACTGACAGGGGTGCTTCCGGCTGATCAGCTAAGGGATTATCTTGCCGGGGCAGATGTGTTAGCCGTTCCCTCTCAGTATGAAGGCTTCGGTATTGTCTACCTGGAAGGGATGGCTTTTGGATTACCGGCTATTGCTTCTACCGGCGGAGCCGCTCATGAGATTATCACCCCCGGCCAGGATGGATTCCTTGTCCCGCCGGGGGACTCTAAAGCCCTCGCTGATTGTCTCCAGACCTTGCAGTCAAACCCCCGGCAGCATCTATCGATGAGCCTGGCGGCACGGGCACGTTTTGAGAGCCATCCTACCTGGGCCGAAAGCGCCGCTCAGATTGAGTCCTTTCTTAGAAATTGTCTGAGTAGCCAGATTGTGAAGTAAATGAAAACCCTGGAGGCGCGCACTAAACTGAAATGGTGACCGGATGACAAAACATCAGATCTCAGTAACCTACAAGAAGTATTTTGAGGAGGTGAATTTCGAAAGGAGCGAGGTTTTTAAGGCGGTTCAGCAGTGGGCGAACAGTGCAACAGTCTTATATCCGGGGAGTTCTATCCATGTCACCCCATCGTTCTTTTTTCAACATGTTGTCTATGTGGATCAGAGTTCACTGGCTCAAGAATTTTTTGCAGATACAACGGGTATCTTAGACTTTGTTGTCAGTCGAAAACAGTATAAGCAGTCCCCTTTTATCCGGTTCATCGCACAAGATTATCATAGGCCTCTCCTCTTACGCGAAGGATCGTTCGATATGCTGATTTCGCTGTATGCCGGAGGAATCTCTCAAGCGTGCCAGATGTATCTCAAGCCTGGTGGCATTTTGTTAAGCAACAACCATCATGATGATGCTGGCGAGGCCGCTCGTTGTCGTGATTACAAGCTGATAGCGGTCATGCATCACAGAGATAAGGTTTGCCGGATCACTGAGACAGATCTGGACGACTATTTCATTCCTAAAAAGGATAGAGCACGCATGCGGTCTCAGAGTACACATGTGGAATATACTCAGAATGCGGATTATTACCTTTTCCAAAAGGTGCTTGTACGCTAAAGGTCACTTTGTGATTCAAGTCTGGTAACGAACCCTGAGATAGTCGTCATTGGACGATATTTACAGGCGGCGCAGATAAGTAGCTGTCGCAATCACCAGCAGCAGCTCGGCCAGCTTGGAGATAATCGCGGCGGCGTTCCAATAAGAGAAACCGTTCGCGACGAAAAACAGCACAAAAGTCAGCGATGCAAAACCGATCATCAAATAGGCAGCAAGTTTACGGCGCGTTTTGAAGATCGGAATACCGGGAACAAACATTGCAGCCAGCAGCCCGATATACCCTAAGCCGTTCAAGCGTTCAAGATAGACATCACCAGGCTAAAGTCTTGATCGAGGAGCGAAAAAAGCGCCGAACAAGGTGATGTTAAACTTCTCTTTGTAAGCAAACTTGTTTATCCAAAACCGACCATGAGTTTACGCTTTCCACTCCGCAAGTGCTGGATGAAACGGGGGCAGCAAAAGAAACTGCAATTATTTTAACCAGGGTGCTGGCGGAAGTGTGCCGGTGAAAGCCCTAATATCTTTTTGAACGTGCGAGAGAAGTAATATGGGTCATCAAAACCAACCTCAGCACCGATCTCGCGGACGGTCTTATCCGTAAAGGTAAGCAGCATGGCAGCATGTTGAATCTTGAGGTGAATGAAGTAGTCAATCGGGGAAAAGCCGGTTTGCTCTTTAAAACAACGGGCAAAGTGCGATTTGGATAAGTTGGCATGATCGGCCAGGTCTTGCAGTGAAAGCGATTGGTCCAGGTTGTGGCTCATATAGTCCAGGGTTTTATCGAGGTTTTGAGTCTGGCTGCTTCTCAGCACAGGAGAGAAGGACGGGTTGCTGAAAAACAAATTCCCTAATAAGTAGTGGAGCGTTTGCGTCACATGCGCCATCCGCTGCCACGCGAAGCTGCCTACAAAAGCCTGATAACATTCATGGAAAAGGCCCTCCAACACTGTGACCGTTTCCGGCGCGACGTCCATCACATAGATATCGTCAGGGAGCAGATGGGCAAAATAATCCGCTGCCGGGCCGATCATGTGTACCCAGTGGATTGACCAGGGCGACGATTGATCAGCGCCATAGCGATGTGGTGTATCCCGTGGTATCAGGACGGCCTGATTGACACTCACATCAATCAACCGGCCATCGACCTCACACCAGCCAACGCCATCAACACAGAGCATCAGGATATGTTCAGGCGCTCCGGCTGGCCGTTCGCGGTAATGATATTCTGCCTGTGGATACCAACCGATATCAGTTGCGACTAGCTGGTAGAGCAGGACATGGTGAGCCAGCTCCCGCAGGATAGGGCGCGGGATCACATGTTGGATTTGCCCTTTAAATCCCTCTCGCTTTTTCATAGATGCCACCCCCCTACTCCATCCTCACCTGATTAGCTCCGCTGTGTGATATGAGCATATTGTCCATTATATCGTTGTTTTGTTTATGGATTTACACGCGGCGGTTTGATAGATTGCAAGAAAGTGTTCAAAGGAGGATGTTGAGATGGATGATCAGGTATTGGCGAAAGTAGAGCAGGTCGCAATCCCGACCTATGGGGTTGGTCAGCCGAATAAAAATCCGATGTTCCTTGAGAAGCGTGTCTATCAGGGCAGCAGCGGTGTCGTTTACCCCTACCCCATCATCGAGAGTGTATCCGATACCAAAGCAGATAAGACTTATACCGCCATCTTCCTTGAGAATCGCTACCTGAAGATCATGCTGCTGCCTGAGTTGGGTGGCCGGGTGCAGATGGCCCTCGACAAAACCAATGGCTATCACTTTGTCTATCACAATCGGGTGATCAAACCGGCCCTGGTCGGCCTGACCGGGCCCTGGATATCCGGCGGCATCGAGTTTAACTGGCCCCAGCACCATCGCCCCAGCACCTTTGATCCGGTTGAATACGATATCCAGGAAAACAATGACGGCAGCAAAACAGCCTGGATGGGCGAAACCGAGCGGATGTTCAGGACTAAAAGCCTGGCCGGATTCACCCTGTACCCTGACCGGGCCTACCTGGAGATTCGCGTCCAGGTCTTCAATCGCACCAGTGTGCCCCAGACTTTCTTGTGGTGGGCTAACCCGGCAGTAAGCGTCAATGATAATTACCAGTCGGTCTTCCCGCCGGATGTCCATGCCGTCATGGATCACGGGAAGCGCGATGTCTCCAGTTTCCCCATCGCGACCGGCACATATTATAAAGTAGACTACTCGCCGGGAACCGATATCTCCCGCTATAAGAACATCTCGGTGCCAACCTCCTTCATGGCCTATCATTCCGATTATGACTTTCTTGGCTGTTATGATCATGGCGTGCAGGCTGGGATGCTGCATGTCGCGAATCATCATCTCGTACCCGGCAAGAAACAGTGGACGTGGGGCAACGGAGATTTTGGGCGGGCCTGGGATCGCCAACTCACCGATGAAGACGGCCCCTACATTGAATTGATGTGCGGCGCATTTACGGACAATCAGCCGGATTTCTCCTGGCTGCAACCGGGAGAGGAAAAATCGTTCACCCAGATATTCATGCCCTACAAGCTGATTGGCCCGCCGAAAAATGCGTCGCAAGATGCTGCTGTCAATCTGGAGAAAAATGGGAATACTGTCAGCATCGGCGTATATTTGACCTGCCGACGGCACGTCCGGGTATTGCTGGAGGTCAACGGCGACATCCTGTTCGAACGCCAACTCGATCTCGATCCCGAGACGGCTTTCATAGAAGATATTCAACTGGAAGAGCAATGCTCACTACACGAAATAACCTTGCGTGTGTTTGATGGTGACCGAGAACTGCTGGCCTACACCCCCCTGCCGGATGAAAAACCCGACATTCCATCCCCCGCCCAGGCCGCAAAACCTCCACAGGAGATCGACTCTAATGAAGCGCTGTTTCTAAACGGCCTTCACCTGGAGCAATACCGGCACGCAACCTACGAACCCGAACCGTATTACCTGGAAGCGCTGAAACGCGATCCGCTGGACAGCCGGTCTAATAACGCTATGGGGCTGCTGTCGTATCGCAGAGGGCAGTTTGAACAGGCTGAAGGATACTTCCGAAAAGCGATAGAAAGCCTGACCCGTCGGAATCCAAACCCGTATGATGGTGAGCCTTTTTATAATCTGGGTCTGGCTTTAATCCTATCAGGCCGACGTGATGAGGCATTCGATGCCCTATACAAAGCCACCTGGAATGCGGCGTGGCAGAGCGCTGCCTATTTCGAGCTGGCGCGGTTGGCATCCTACGCCGGGCGGATGGAAGAGGCGCTGGAACTTACCTCCGAATCCCTGGCAACCAATGGACGCAACCATCGAGCAAAGCATCTGATGGTGGCACTACTGCGGCGGTTGGGACACGAGCAGCAGGCACTAGACACAGCCGTTCAAGGGCTGGCACTCGACAGGCTGAACCTGGGGCTGCACTATGAGCTTTTCCTTATAAAGGATGACACCACCTACCAACGCCTGTTCAGGGATCACGTTCACAACTATATCGAGATTTCGCTGGATTACGCCTGGGCCGGGTTGTTTACAGAAGCTAAACAACTGCTAGAAGAATCGCCCCAAACTGATCCGATGATCCGGTATTATCTGGGTTGGTATTGTCTTCAGGAAGGGGATGAAGCAGCCGCCCGATCTCACTTCGAGGAAGCCGGAAAAATGTCTCCTGATTACTGCTTCCCCAACCGGCTGGAATCGGTGTTGGCACTGCAAGCAGCCATCGATCTGAACCCCACCGATCCCCGCGCATCTTACTATCTGGGCAATTTCTGGTATGCACACCGGCAGTATGATGAGGCAATTGCGGCCTGGGAACGTGCCTTTCAACTCGACCCCGGCTATGCGACCACCGCCCGTAATCTCGGTCTGGCCTATGTCAACAAGCGATGTGATCTAAATGAAGGCACCCGGTTGTATGAGCGGGCATTTGACCTGGACACAACTGATGCCCGTGTGCTCTTCGAACTGGATCAGTTATATAAGAAGGCTGTTAAAGACCCGGTAGAGCGTTTGCAGTTTTTAGAAGCGCACCTGGAGTTAGTCGATCAGCGTGACGATCTAACCATTGAACGCGTACACCTGCTCAATCTGCTGGGACGACATCAGGAAGCCCTGGACATTTTGGAGGGCAGGATCTTCCATCCCTGGGAAGGTGGAGAAGGTAAAGTCACCGGGCAATATGTGATCAGCCTGGTAGCCATTGCCCAAAACCTGCTGCACCAGGGCAAGCCGGATGAAGCGATCCCCTATCTGAAGAAGGCGCTGAGTTACCCTGAAAATCTGGGCGAGGGTAAGCTAGCTATCGCCCATGAAAATCACATTTATTACTACCTGGGACAAGCCGCCGGACAGCAGCAGGAAGCAGAACGTTATTATCAGCAGGCATCGGCTGGATCAATGGAGCCGGTGTCACCGCTGTACTACAATGACCAGCCGCCTGAAATGATCTTCTACCAGGGGATGGCCTTCAAAGAATCGGGCCAGGAAGAACAGGCAGAAGAGATATTCCACAAGCTGGTAGACTACGGTCAGACCCATCTGAGCGATCAGATCGGTATGGACTACTTCGCCGTATCGCTGCCTGATTTTCTGGTCTTCGACGAGGACCTTGATCGGCGCAACCGGATTCACTGCCACTTCATGATGGGGCTGGGCTGCTTAGGGCTGGGCCGGTTCAGTGAGGCAAATGATCACTTTGAGAAAGTGCTGGCGCTGGCCCCTCACCATATAGGCGCGACATTCCACCGGGCATTGTGTGGCGATGTTTGATAGGCAAATCGAGATAGCTCCCTATACAACACACCCCGTCAGGTAGTATTCCGGCGGGGTTTTCTCTTCTCCCCCTACCCTCTACCTGAAAAATGTTCACGTTTGTTACCATTTCTCTGAAAGTTATTGACTTCACAAAAGAAGAATGATAATATTTTCATTAGCTGGATAAAATTTCACTTAATTGAACTGCGTGAAATAATTTCAACCTTTACACTCAAGCATTTAACATATTTCAGAAAGATCAAAATAGGGAATACGCCCTGACTTCTGATAGGACTACACAAGCCCCAGAGAGGCCAGAGTCAAAGTTAGATTATGAGAACTATCCCCCAACTTCAAATTGCTCTAGATTACATTTCTTTGCCACCAGCGTTGGTCATGGCATCTCTGGTAGCCGACGAAATAGACATTATTGAAATAGGAACGCCCCTTTGTAAGGCAGCCGGGATCGAGGCAATTATTGCCATGCGGGAAATCTGCCCCGACAAGCTGATCCTGGCCGACTTCAAAACCCCGGATGTCGGCGGTCTTGAAGCTACGATGGCTTTTGATGCCGGTGCGGATATAGTCACCGTCATCGGTGGCGCGACACTGGATACCGTGAGACAGGCTCACGAAGTCGCCCGCAAACGGGGCAAGGAAATGATGATGGAACTCACCGGGGTCCGTGACATCCTGGGTCGGGCTGCCGAATGGCGGCAGATCGGCGTTGAGCGGGTTGTCTATCACCGCGAATGGGATGCCCAGGACGCAGGCCGCGAATGGGGGCAGGAAGACAAAGACACCATCCGCCAGTTGATCGATATGGGTTACAAGGTCACCGTAACAGGTGGATTGACCCTTGACCTGCTTCCATTCTTCGCAGACTTGCCCGCCTCCGTTCTGATCTGCGGACGCGGCATACGTGAGGCCCCAGACCCCCGTGCGGCAGCCCGCGAAATGCGGTTAGCCATTGCCGAACTCTGGTCAGGTTCCTCATCATATTCCGCCAGCACTTCAACATCATATGCAAGAGCCATCACCGCCGACCTGGCTGCTAAAGCAGTTCGCTATGCCGTCAGCGAGATGGGATTGATGCTTACTATCGATGGACGGAACTGCCCCGGCTGCGATGCACCCGGACGCTTTTGTGTGGGCACTCGCGCCGAGATTGTTACGCCCGCTGGCATTGATACCCAAACCCTGGTCAACCGGATTGCAACAACACTCGACACGGCAAGCAGCCAGGTCATTGGCTGGTCACAGCCGGGCACGTTTTACCTGGACGTTGGTTCGCTGCCACGGTTGGATGAAAGGGCCGTAACCGGCCTGTTATCAGCGACCGGCAGCGCCTTAAACGCCCTGGGTTTCCGGGCTGACATCGGCACTGCGTTGGATATCAGTCGTCAGGTTTTATCTCTATAACTAACACACTCTAAGGGAAGACTATGAGCACAAATCTGCCAATGAACGCCTTGGGAATGGTCGAGACACGCGGGCTGGTAGCCTCAATCGAAGCCGCCGACGCAATGATCAAGACCGCCCATGTAAAGCTGATCGGACAGGAAGAGATCGGCGGCGGTTACATTACCATCTACATACGCGGGGAAATCGGCGCGGTACGCACCGCTGTTGATGCTGGCGCTGCCGCTGCCAAGCGTGCCGGGGAACTGGTCGCGGTGCACGTCATCGCCCGGCCCCATAGAGCCGTCGAAAACCTGCTGCCGAGTGATGGCGAAATCATTCGGCTGAGCGCGGACTGAGGTGCATGATGCAATTACGAACCTACGTTTTCGTCGATAGCTTACAACCTCAATATGCCGCTTTCACCGGCAAACAAACGCTGGGCATGATCCCGGTCGAAGGAATGGCGCTGCTTTATATGGAAGTCTCGCCAGCCGCCGAAGTCTACCGGGTAATGGACATCGCACTGAAGACAACCGACGTCAGCCCCGGCTATCTGAACATGGGACGTGAATACGGGTTTTTGGAAATCCACGCTTACCATCAGGAAGCCGTGTTAGAGGCCGGAAGGCGATCCCTGGAATCACTGGATTTGCAGGAAAGCGACCGGCTGAAGCCCCGTGTGGTATCAGCCAACCTGACTACCAGCATCGATCCCTATCAAGCGCAGTTGATTAATGCGCGTAATGCCGGTGGTTTGCTGCTTGCCTGGCAAACCCTATGCGTAATCGAAGTCGTCCCGGCAGCCTATATCGTCCTGGCCGCCAACGAGGCCGAGAAGGCCGCCAACATCACGCTGCTGCACTATTCGGGCAGCGGCGCTTACGGGCGGCTGTTCATCAGCGGCACCGAATCGGATGTCCAGCAGGCCCGCGACGCAGCCGTACAGGCGATAGAGTCACTGCCCGGACGGGAGAAGTAAGATGCAAACCTACTACACCGGCGAGGATATTGAAGACCTGGCTGCCAGAGGAATCCGGCGGTTAGAGATCGGCCCCGGTGTCGCGCTGACCGATATTGCACGTGAAATGGCAAGTCAACTGGGCATTGAGCTGGTCAACGGATTCCAACCGAACGACTCGCCCGTGCGGAAACCGGCAGCCCCCCCTACCCGGCTGGGGCCCAAGCCGCGCGGTTGTCAGCATGGCCCGATCCAGACCGGCAGCAGCAGTAACAGCAGCAGCCGACCGGCGGCAAATCGCGGAGCTTCTGGCGATGTCGTCAACAACCTGGTTGAACTAGTCAGCCGCCTGGCGGATCAGGGAGAGTGATATGCAGATCGCAAAAGTGATGGGCGTCGTAGTATCCACCGTCAAAACGCCCCAATTAGAAGGGTCGAAGATGCTGCTGGTGAAAAACGCCGATCAGACCGGCAAAGTATCCGGGCAACCTTATATCGCCCTTGACATGGTGGGCGCAGGTGAGGAAGAACTGGTGATGGTCGTAAACGGCAGTACCGCACGAGCTATCGCCAACAAGCCGGTTGATGCGGTAATCGTCTGCATCCTGGATTCCCTGCGCTACGATAACAAACTTACCTTCAAAAAGAGCTAAATACCAGGAGAAAGCGGAACATGACAGATGAAACCCCAGCAGTGATCGGCATTCAAGCCCTGGGCATGATCGAAACACGCGGGCTGGTCGCCTGCGTCGAAGCAGCAGATGCGATGGTCAAATCGGCCAACGTCACCCTGCTCGACAAGCGGGCTATCGGCGGCGGTTATGTGACCGTCATGGTGCGCGGTGATGTAGGAGCTGTTCGCACGGCTCTGCGCACCGGCAGCGAAGCGGCCAGTCGGATCGGGCAGGTTGTCTCCACCCGAATTATCCCCGGCCCGCACGTGGATATTGAGAATTTGCTGCCTGACACTCTCGCTTCTGAAGCGAAGTAGGAGGCTGACCGGTGAGTGAACGGACCAAAGTCACCCCCTCGCGCTTAAGAAGAAAGAAGCGCGAGGGCCAGAAAATCACCATGCTGACGGCCTATGATTACCCGATGGCCAAGTTCATTGATGCAGCAGGTGTAGATATTGTGTTGGTCAGTGATGCGGTCGGGACGGTAGGTTTGGGTCGCCCGGAGGCGATATCGGTCAGTGTGGATGAGATGGTTTACCATACCCAGGCTGTCCGCAATGGTGTCACGGCTTCAATGGTTGTCACCACCCTACCCTTTGGCTCCTATGAGACTACCGAGCAGGCGCTCGAAACCGCTATGCGCCTGATGAAAGAAGGCCACGCAGATGGTATCCACTTCGAAGGTGGAGTGGATGAAGCGGCAAAAGTAAAAGCGATTGTTGACGCCGGTGTCCCTGTGATGGGCCATCTGGGCATCACCAAGCAAAAGATCGTGCGCTCCGGTGCTATCCAGATTCAAGGGCGCACTGCCGACAGCGCTGCTCAAGCCCTCGCCGATTCGCTGGCCTTCGCCAAGGCGGGGGCTTTTGCAATTGTTCTGGAATGCATACCAGTCCAATTGGCCGAAGTCATCACACGCAGCTTGAAGATCCCCACGATCAGCATTGGGGCGGGCGAAGTTTGTGATGGGCAGGCACTGGTAACCCAGGACATGCTGGGTCTGTTTAAGGAGCTGTCACCACGGTTCCTCAAAGTTTATCTAGATCTTCAACAAATCATTGTGACAGCACTAACCCAATTCCGAACGGAAGTAGAGCAGGGTCAATTCCCCGCTCCAGAGCATACTTATCAAATCGACGAAGAAGAACTGGGCAAGGTGCTGGCTCAGTTTCAACACAAGTTGATATAGAAGGAGATCAATTATGGCTGAATCGTTAAAAGGAAAGTCGGCGGTTATCTCAGGTGTCGGGTCAGGATTTGGGAAGGCTACGGCAGAGTTGTTTGCCAAGCTGGATCAGGTTGGCCTGGTGCTGATCGATATTAATGAAGAAGCCCTCAAGGCAACAGCCGAAGCCTGCGAAAAAGCTGGCTCCAAGGTTATCGCCCTGGCCGCTGATGTGACCAAATCCGAAACTTTCGACCGGGCACTTGAAGCAGCCCTCGACAACTTTGGTAAGGTTGATTTCCTGATTAACTATGCAGGCGGCGCGCTTAAAGTAGCGCCCATCGAAGAGATGGACGACGAGATCAACCGCAAGATTATCGATCTCAATTTAACCAGTACAGTCATGGCCTGCCGGGCCTTCACGCCACAGTTCAAGGCGCAGGGTTACGGCAAGATCATTAATGTATCCAGTGTATGTGACCGGCGTTCATGGCCGGGGTGGTCAATTTACTCGGCGGCGAAAGCTGCTGTCAATGCCTTCACAAAATGCCTCTACACCGAACTACGTCCACATGGCATTGGCGTGACGCTCCTCGTACCGGGTGGTTCCAACACCGGGTTCCAGGGAGCAGCAGAGGGTGTTGCCGACTTCGAGTGGGACGAAACCCTGGCCGTACGCCCAGAGCACTTTGCTGATATGACCTACCAAACCTGTGCTCTCACTAAAGGTGGTTGCGTCTCCGAATTATTGTTATTCGGATTAGCGCAAGATATTAGCGGGTTCTAAATATCCGCCAAAAACAAGGTACACCCGAAGAGGTTTCATATGGATGAGGTCATTCGCGTGAAACTCTTGGTTAGTATGAAACCTCTATATCGGGTGCAAGGAGGTGACCTCAACTAGTAATTATAACGAGCAATGGCTACATCGTACCAAGCCATACAAGAAGTGCATGACTATCCAAAGGAGATTTTTTATAATGAAGAAGAACAAATGGGTTCTTTTACTAGTCTTACTGATTGTCAGCCTCGCATTGTTCGCTGGCTGCAAGCCTGCTGCTGAAGAACCCGCAGCCGAAGAAGCTGCTGAAGAGCCCGCCGCAGAAGAAGCCGCCGCAGAAGAAGCTTCATCAGATACAGAAGGTATGAAGATTGCTTTCTTCGTATCAGACCTGAGCAATGTGTTCCACCAGGCCCAGTTCGCCGAAGCCCAGCGCTACGCAAAGGAAAAGTACGGGGCCGAGGTGTTTGCATTTGACGGTCAGTCCGATGGATCCGTTATGACCCAGAACGTTGACCAGATCGTGGCCCAGGGCATGGATGCCGCTACACTGCACATCTGGGACGCCGAAGCCG
>JBNKDD010000031.1:0-8983 GCA_050288085.1 Anaerolineae bacterium | reverse complement strand
CTCTCAGTTGACCCAGACGCAACCGACCTCGGCTGCCTCGATGCCAGCAAGGGTCAGGATGCTGCCAAGCAGATCATCGTTGACCTGATGACCACCCACCCCGAAGTCAACCTGATTTACTCCGAAGCCTCCAACCTGACCGTCGGTGTGATGGCCGGTTTGAAGCAGGCCGGTCATGGTGTGATGGAAGACGGCGTTCCGCTTACCGAAATCGTCGCCAGCGTTGACTTCGACGAAGTCGAAATGAAGGAAGTCTACGATCCGAACAGCTCACTGAAGCTCTCGATGGGCCTCCCGCCGGTTGAGACCGCTCGTGGCCGGATCGACCTGATCATGGACATTGCCGCTGGTAAAGTCGACCCGACTTCAATCCCGGCAGAAGAGTTCTTCTACAAAGCCTACAACATCTCCTTCTGGACAATGGCAGAAGATGATGCCAAAGCATGGCTGAACGAACAATTCGGGACCAACATCGAATAACTTTGTTAGTCAGATAGACATGAAATGGCGGGGGGGCAATGGCTCCCCCGTCATTTACAAGGAAGCGTTGCATGAAAGCCCAAGAGAATGTGTTGGAGATCAAGAATCTCGTCAAGGTATTCCCCGGCGTGCGAGCGGTTGACGATGTCAGTTTCGATATCAAACGGAACACGGTTCACTGCCTGGTTGGGGAAAACGGCGCGGGAAAATCCACACTCATCAAAATCCTGACCGGCGTATACGAACGAACCAGCGGACAGGTACTTCTGAATGGTAAAGATTTCAATCCGCAAAACCCTCGGGACGCCAAGCAGCAGGGTATCAGCACGTTGTTCCAGGAGCTCAACGTTGTTGACCAGCTCACCGTAGAAGAAAACCTGACGCTGGGTGTGGAAGACACCTGGTTTGGGTTCCTGCGGCGAACCGAAAAGATCAACAAAATGGTTGATGTGATGAACAGCATTGAGCCATCCATCCACCCACGTCAGGAAGTATCAACCCTGAGTGTTGCCCAGAAGCAGATTGTCGAGATCGCACGGGCGGTAGCCGCCGAGACAGACATCATTATTATGGATGAGCCAACCGCAGCGATCTCAGAGAGCGAAATTGAACGCCTGTTCACGATCATCAGGAATCTGCGAGATAATAACGTTACCGTCATCTACATCTCACATCGTCTTGATGAGATATTTGAACTCGGCGACTACGTAACGGTCTTGAGAGACGGTAATCACATTACGACCAGGCCGGTATCACAAATCGAAGACCGGGCAGAGCTGATCAGGATGATGATCGGTAAAACCGTATTCGACGAATACACCCCTCCAGCAGAACCCTGCCGGGACACCGTCCTTCAGGTCAGAAACCTTTCCAATCACCGGTTAACCGATATTAGTTTCGATGTCAACGAGGGTGAGATCGCCGGTTTCTATGGCCTGGTTGGAGCCGGGAAGACGGAACTCGCCCGGGCTATCTTCGGCGCTGATTATTATGAGGGCGATATCGTCTTCAAAGGCCAGAAGCTCCAGCCCGGCCCGGAGAAAGCTATCGCGGCAGGCATTACGCTGGTACCTGAAGAACGACGAACCCAGGGCTTGTTCACCATTCTGACCATCCGGGGCAATGTACCGGTCATGAACATGGATAAGATATCCAGTGCCGGGTTCATTAATGCAGCTCAGGAACGGAATGTCACCATCGATTATGTCGATAAATTGAATATCGCCACCAACAGCATCGAGAAAGAGACCGCTAAACTTTCCGGCGGGAACCAGCAGAAAGTAGTTCTTTCAAAGTGCCTGTTTGCCGACGCCGACCTGCTGATGCTGGATGAGCCAACTCGCGGAATCGATGTGGGCGCAAAGAGTGAGATATACAGCATTATCCGGGAGCTTTCCAGAGAAGGGAAGACGATCATGATCTTCTCGTCAGAACTACCCGAAATTATGAATGTCTGTGACACCATCTACCTGATGTACGACGGCGTACTGAAAGACGTACTCAAGAATAACTGTGATATCGACAGTGAAAACATCCTTCACATTGTCACAGGAGGCGAATGATCATGGCACCCAAACAAGCGCAGAAATCACTACTGACTAAAAAAATGAGCGATGAGTCGTTCATCACTCTATTCATGGTTGGCGTGCTGCTTATCCTGTTCATCATCGCCGCGTTAGTCGTACCGAACTTCTACCTACCCCAGAACATACTCAACCTGATTACCAACAACTGGTACATCGTTATCCTGGGGATCGGTGTCACGTTCGTCATGATCACCGGGAACTTCGACATGTCAGTCGGCGGCATTATCGCATTGACGGGCGTGTTGGCCGTCTACTTTTCTCAGGCGGCGAATGTCTCCCAGAATGCGTTAGCCAACGGACTCGGCCTACCCTATGGAGTGGCTGTCTTCCTGGCCTTGCTGGGAGCGCTGGCCGTCGGCGGGATTAATGCCTTCTTCATTGCCCGGTTGAAAGTCCCTTCGATCATCGTTACCCTGGGAACCATGATGCTTTCACGCGGGGTTGCCCAGGTGGTCACCCAGGGCGCACAGCGGAACACCAGCCTGCCCGATGTCTTCGGCGTGATAGGAACCTGGGCCATTCCAGGCACATCGATCCAACTCTCGGTGTTGATCATGATCGCCCTGATCATCATTGCTTACTTTGTCGAGCGGAAAACCGTATTCGCCAGACGGGTATACCTGATCGGCGCGAACCCCGAAGCCGCCCGCCTATCCGGGATCAACGTAGACCGCTATCTGACCATCCTCTATCTCATCAATGCCTTGCTGGCCGGTATCACCGGTATCCTCCTGGCCTCCGAATATAAAGCCGGGATTTCAAGCCGTGCGATGGGATATGAGTTTGACGCGCTGGTAATCGTCCTGCTGGGCGGTGTCAGCATCACGGGTGGTTTTGGCTCCGTACTGGGGATGTTCGTCGGCGCCATCATCCTGTCCGTTGTCACATCGGCAGCGACCGGGCTGCTGCTCTCACCAGACTGGCAGTTCACCCTGAAGAGTATCGTCACCTTCATCGCCATCCTTGCGCAGCGGTTCGCCCTGGATAAACGGAAGGGTTAAGGAAGAGGAGCACATCGACGTGAGTACTACAAGTACGATGAATCAAGAATCACTTAAACTAAAGCAAAATCGGTCGGAAGCCCTGCGTGCAACGATCAAGAAGTTTTACATCTATGTCGTGCTGGTACTGATCGTGCTTACGTTCAGTTTACTGAAGCTAGATGAGGTCAACTTCTTTGAGAGAGGCCACTTCCTCAGCCCGAGCAGTATCATCAACCTGCTGCGAAGCGCTGTACCGATCCTGACCCTGAGCGGGGCTTTCACCCTCCTGATGATCTCCGGCTACATCGACCTGTCGGTCGGTAGTGCCATGAGTCTGAGCGCGGTGATCTTTGCCCTGCTGATCCTCAATGGTGCCAGTTTCCTGGTGGCACTCGCCGGCACCCTGGTCTTAGGGGTGGTGATGGGCTTCATTAACGGCTACCTGGTGATGAAATTACGCATCACACCCGTAATCGCCACGCTGGTGACCCTTAACCTGTTCAAAGGGGTTGCCCTGCTGATTGTGCCCGAAGGCCTCTCAGCAATCAAAGGGAGTGCTGAAAAAGCCATGCCAGCCTGGATCAACAGCTATGCCAGAGAAGGCGTTCTCTTTGGCCTACCGATGGCCTTCTGGGCAGCGGTGCTGGTAATCATTCTGCTGGTGATCGTTCAGCGAAAAACCATTATCGGCAAGTACTCGGCAGCTATTGGGGGCAACCCGGTAGCGGCAGAGTTATCCGGGATCAATACAGTCAGGATGGTCTGGCTTCTCTACATTATCGTTGGGGTTTTTGCAGCGCTGGCGGGTGCGGCCCGCGGCAGCTACATGTCTCTAGGAGACCCCCTATCAGGCGATGGCATGGAGCTTGACTGTCTGATCGCCGTACTGCTCGGAGGAACGGCATTTGCCGGAGGCGAAGGTTCAGTCTCCAAGACGATTGTCGGAGCCTTGATCATCATCTGTGTGACGGTCGGCCTGATGACGGTCATCCCTGCCTACTGGCAAAACTTTGCTAAAGGCAGTGTGCTGATCTTCGCCGTGGCCCTCAACCACTTACTGGTACGCGAAAGACAAGGGGCATAACAACGAGTGCCCGTCATTTTCTTTGACGGGCCGTCTGCCCCTACTCGATAAGGATTGGAGTTATTGCTGTGTTCAAGATGCCTGTCGGTCTCTACGAGAAAGCACTACCCCCCGACCTGTCCTGGGAAGAACGTCTGGAAGCAGCAGGCCAGGCTGGCTACGACTATGTAGAGATCTCAATCGATGAGAGTGATGGACGCCTGTCCCGGCTGGACTGGTCGCCATCAGAACGGATGGCCTTACGTCAATCCATCGCCAATACCGGCGTTCGGATCATGACCATGTGCCTGAGCGGGCACCGGAAATATCCATTGGGCAGCCATTCACCTGAACTTCGCCAGCAAGGGCTGGATATCTTGCACAAAGCAATCGCATTTGCAGGAGATATTGGGCTCCGTGTCGTTCAGGTTATGGGGTACGATGTCTTTTACGAGGAAAGCGACGACGAAACAGCCGCCTACTTTGTAGAGGGTCTTTACAAGGGTGCCCGATACGCTGAACAGGCCGGGGTGATGTTGGGCCTTGAAAACCTCGATACGCCATTTGTCGAGAATATGAGCCAGGCCCTGGCGATCATCAACGAGATCAACTCGCCCTGGCTGCGCCTGTATCCAGATATGGGCAATCTTGCCGCAGCCGGTTATTCCCCTCCTGAAGAGCTTATCCTGGCTAAGAACCAACTGCTGGGCATTCATGTGAAGGATGCCCTACCAAAGATTATCCGGGGTGTGCCTTTCAAAGAGGGTATCGTACCCTTTCAAGAGTCTTTTCAAACGCTGGCAAAAATCGGATTTTGGGGCATGTTAGGCGTCGAGATGTGGGGCCAGATGCACGCAGATGCAGGCGAGGACCCCGTCGAAGCGATCAAAGCAGCCCGGCAGTTTGTAGATGAACTCGTGTCTGCCCAGAACTGGGTGACCGATATCAATAAAACGAGATCAATCTAATGGAAAAAACCTTTCAAATTGGCACGATCTTCGGGTAGAAGCATGGCGCTGCTACGCCCAGGGCGAGAAAGGCCAGAGACTTTATCATCTCGCCTCATTATGCCATTTTGTTTTGGTTGATCCATAAGCGGCGGAACGACCCCTCCATCGATAGCATCTGCCGCGCGTTGCCCCCCTTCTCGTACGAAGGGGGGCCAGCCACCAGTGGGCCACCACGTTAGCGGTGGCGAAGCGTTAAACCCAAAACATCAGATTGCGAGTAGGTAACGATATGGATAATCAAACAGGCGAGATCATTATTCCGGGTGACCGCTATTTTCCAGAAGGTGTCACCGCTACCTCCGAAGGGGTGTTCTTTGTGGGCAGCCTGTTCGAAGGCTGTATTATGCGATCCCCAGCCGGGGCAGCACAGATGGAACCGTTTATCGAGTCAGGGTCGAATGGGCTGGTTTCCGTGCTCGGCCTGTGGGCTGACGAGAATCGCAATACGCTCTGGGCTTGCTCTTCGGATGCAGGCAATGGCAAATTGACAGGCAGCGCGCCGGTCGGCGTCAAGGCGTTTGACCTGCAAACCGGCGCGGCCAAAGGCAGTTACGATTTCCCCGGCGGCGGCTTTGCCAACGACCTGACCCTCGACTTAGAGGGGAACCTGTATGTCACGGACTCCTGGTCACCCCGGATTTTGCGATTGCAGGCCGGTGGAATGGCACTTGCCGAGTGGATCAACGATCCCCAACTCGGTGTGGAACAATGGAGCCTCAACGGCATCGACTATGATCCCCTTTGCAACGTGATCTATACGGTAAATCAGAGGGCCGGGCAGTTATTCAGAATCGCGATTGAGCCGGATGGAAGCGCGGGCGCGGTCACGCTGGTTGAGACTTCGCAAGAGCTGCGCCGTCCTGATGGTCTCAAGGTCATCGGCCCCACCACCCTGGCAACTGCCGAAGGCGGAGCGGGCGGGATGTCGATCATCAGCGTGTCGGCGGGTGACACCGCCCAGGTACAAAGAATCGAAGCGAACCTCGACGGGGTAACGACCTTTGCCTACTACCAGGAAAAAGCCTGGGTAGTAGAGGGTCAATCAGACCATTTTTGGGATCCAGATAATGCTGGCCCAGATGCGGATCCGCCCTTTAGGATTGTAGCAGTCCCATTAGAATGAGGACGTACATAATGTGCACGGTCTTTATCTATATCATTAACTTTGGCGAGATGCTTTTGAATAGTATAGTTTATAAAGTTTTTGATTAATCGCAGGTCAAATCCCTGCATCAGGAAATGTTCATGAGAAGGTACAGATATGCCAGCATATGATGATGTACGACTCATTAATACGGTTCTAAACCTTTATTACGTGGAAAAGATGACGCAGACCGAAATCGCCGAGCACATGGAATTATCCACGCCAAAGGTTAATCGTATCCTTCAAAAGGCACGTGATCTGGGCTACGTCACCTTTGTAATTCGAACCCCCTACCAGCACATGTTTGAACTTGAAGGTCGCCTGAAGGCCGTTTTCGGATTACAGGAAGCGATTGTTATCCCAGCCGTGGGAGATACCAACAGTTCACTCTTGAACTCTATCGGTACGGTAGCAGCCAATTATCTGCTAGAAAATATCCGAGACGGCGATGTGATAGCCATCACCCCTGGCACAACGGTTCAGGCCGTCATTCAATCGATTGATGCGTCACGTACTTATGATGTCGAGGTGGTGCCTATACTCGGCTCGACTCAGGGCGAAATCGAATCGGATATGAACTACCTGGCGGCTCACATGGGTGAACGGCTGGGAGCCAAATCATACAAGCTCCATGCCCCCGCCTTTGTCGATACCAAAGAGCATTGTGAAATATTGCGGTCTATGGAACCGGTCAAAACGATTCTTGATATCGGTCGTCATGCGGATATCGCGCTGCTGGGGGTTGGCACAGTCGATCCAGACGTGTCACGCTTCGTCCAGTTCACCGCGCTTTCTGCCGATGATATGAAGAATATCGCCGAAGTCTGCGGAGGCGTAGGTGAGATCGGGGCCTATATCTATGATATCGAGGGCCGCCCCTGCGGCAGAGAATATGCCGACCGCGTGATTGGTCTGACCCTGGACGAGATCAAACGCATACCCTTCCGGATCGGCGTAGCGGCTTCGGCTGTCAAAGCTCTGCCGATCTACAGTGCGCTGCGCGGCGGCTACCTGCACGCACTGGTAACCGATGAGATAGCCGCCCGCGGAGTTCTTGAACTCTTTGACAAAAAATTCCTAAAAAACTAACAATGAAACCGGAGATACTTTATGCTACTGGAACAACTTCGCGAGATCGTCTGTAAATGCAACCTGGAACTGCCAAAGAATGACCTGGTCAAGATGACCAGCGGCAATGTGAGCGGACGTGACCCGGAAACCGGAATGGTCGTCATCAAGCCGAGTGGTGTGAGCTTCGAAGAGTTAACACCCGCTCACATGGTCGTCGTTGATATAGACGGCAAGGTTATTGAAGGCGATCTCAAACCATCAACCGACACCGATACCCACCTGTATGTCTACCGCTATCGCTCTGATGTACTTGGTATGGTCCACACCCATTCACCTTACGCCAGCAGTTTTGCCGTATTGGGGCAGCCTATCCCGGCCTGCCTGACCACATCGGCGATGCTGGGCGGTGAGATTCCCCTGGGGGGATACGCACCAATAGGTGGAGCCGACATCGGGCAGGAGATCATCGATAAGATCGGGCGGTCACTGGCGATCATCATGCAGAACCATGGGGTCTTCACCATCGGATCGTCACCGAAGCAAGCCACCAAGATGGCTATTGAAGTCGAAGAGATTGCCAAGATCGCCCACCTGGCGATGACGCGCGGGGAGCCTATTCTGCTCGACGAAAGCCAGATCCAATACATGATAGATTTGTATCAGAACAAATACGGCCAATAGAAAAACAACTGGGTTTGTTATTTTGTGGAAAAAGATAATGGTTTTGAATAAAACCTTTGGTTTCCTAAACCTTATCTTTTTCCTATGATGTTGGGCCATTAATCCATCGTCTGGCCCAGCTTATTGCATGTGAATTTTGAACCCCCGATCTAGCATCGACGCTCACACGACACCCGCCACCTTTTCATAGGGAGAGAGACGGGGGGAGTAAACCAAACCGGAACACAAGCTCCAGTAAAACCAGATGCTGACATCTGAAGATGATATGCTGCCATCTGATAACTGGAGCCGGTACGACGAGAAAGGAGGTGTGGGGACTTCCGAATTATAAGAAATCAGAGTTAAACCTTGGAAGTGAGCAAGACAGTTCGGAAAAATCGCAACAACTAATTCAAAACAGAGGAAGTATTGTGATGTCTAGTTCAAAAAAAATAGTAATACTGATTCTCGTGTTAGTATTGCTACTCGTATCCGCATGCAACTCAGCAGCTGCTACGGTCGATGCGCCCGCAGAGGAAGAAGCCGTAGAAGCACCGACTGAGAAACCCACCGAAAAACCGGCGGAGGAACCCACCGAGGAACCCACTGAGGAGCCGACGGAGGAACCCACCGAAGAACCCACTGAGGAACCCGAAGCAATAACCGAAGGCCGCGTGATCAATATCACCCCGGAACGCTTCTTCCCCGAAGGTGTCACGGTTGATAAGAACGGGACATTCTACGTCGGCAGCATGGATGAAGGCCGTATCTTCAAAGCAGCCGTCGGTGCAGAAGAAGCCGAACCGTTCATCGAGGCCGGTGCTAATGATTTAGTATCCGTCCTGGGGCTGTACGCCGATGACGCAACCGGAACCCTGTGGGCCTGCTCATCTGATGCAGATAATGCTCAATTGAGCGGCACTGCCCCCGTCGCCCTGAAGGCTTTCGACCTGGAAACCGGCGAAGCCAAAGGCAGCTATGAATTC
>JBNKDD010000030.1:0-32353 GCA_050288085.1 Anaerolineae bacterium | reverse complement strand
AGCCTTTTCTGCACCACGTGACCCGATGATGACATCATAGCCAGAATGCGCCCAACGATAAGCCAATCCCCCGCCTTCTTTGCCGGTTCCCCCCAGGACAGCAATGCGAATGAGTTTGCGCTTTTCGGACACTCGATGTTACTCCTTTTAGATGAAGCCCAATAACAAGTGATGCGATTATAGCGATTGATGACTATGCAGGTCAATCAGCTTGCAGATTAGCCAATACTACTTCTACTTCTTCCCGCCTGCGTTTCCGCTGCCGCTCAAGAATCAGCCACTCCACCAGGCTGCTCAACATAGCCAACCCTAAAAAGATGGCGGCTACGTTAGTGGCGATTTGTAATTTCGATTGTTCGGCAGCCAGGCGAATGGGAAGCGAAACAATCGAACAAGGGAGGTAAAGGCTGACCAACACAAAAGTAATGATGAACATTATACGTGATTCTGTCTGTCCAATGAGGGCGACCCACCAAAAGAAACCGTAAAGCACCAGGGTAATGATGAAGCCGGGGATAATCCCAGCCGCAAAAATGAGGCTAAAGATGGTGAAAAACGTAAAAACGAAAGGGACATGCAGCCCATGTTTTCTCAAAATATGGCGCGGT
Organism: Anaerolineae bacterium; assembly: GCA_050288085.1. Classification (GTDB taxonomy): domain Bacteria; phylum Chloroflexota; class Anaerolineae; order Aggregatilineales; family UBA3940; genus JBNKDD01. Next base: position 31,745 of record JBNKDD010000030.1, on the reverse strand, counting down.
ATCAGATATGTCAATAAGCCGCTGGCAATCAATTGAAAAGCAACACCAAGTGCAGTCACAGGTGTATCCATTAGAGCCCCCATTCCCCAATTTACAGCAGATCGGCCACGATCCGGTTATAGCGATCCCAGACGGGCGGCACTAATTCACGCGAGCGGGCGGTGATCTCCGCCTCATCCAGCGTCAGGAGTTGGCGGTCGCGCATCAAGACCTGACCGGCACAGATCGTCGTGGTGACCATTGACGATTCAAAGCCAAACAGGATGTGCCAGGGCAGATTACCGGCGGTCAAGGGGGTGGTCGGATGGTAATCTACCAGGATGATATCAGCCGCCGAACCGGGTGTCAGGTAGCCGGGGGCAGCATCAGGGAAGAATACTCCCGCCAGCGCCGCATTATTATGGATCGCCATCTGGACGATATCCATCCCATTGGCGCGGCGCGGGTCGCGATGCCAGACCTTGTGAAGCAGATAGGCCGTCTTCCAATCCGCCCACATGTTATTGCTAAAGCCATCGTTACCCAGGCAAACCTTGATCCCGGCGCGGAGCATTCCGTCCACGTCGGCGGCACCAACGGCGTTATTCATATTGGAGCGCGGCTGGTGGGTGACCCAGGTGCCCGACTCGCGGATCAGATCGGCCTCATGAAGATCAACATGGACGCAGTGAGCGACAATCGTCTTGGGGCCGAGGATGCCCGCCTCATGCAGCCGGTCAACAACCCGTGTGCCATATTGGGTCAGGCTGTCGTATTCGTCGGCCTCGTGCTCGGCAACGTGAATGTGGAATCCGGTGTTAAGTCCCTGGGCAGCGTCAATGCAAGCCGCCAACGTTTCCTCGCCGATAGTCAACGCCGCGTGGAGTCCAAAGGTCGCCGCGATGTTGGGGCGCTCTTGAGCCGCCTTGAGGAAGCGTACATTCTCATCAATGCTGGCCTGAGCGCTCTCCGCTCCGTAACGGTCGGTGACCTCGTAGCATAGAACGGCCCGCAGCCCGGCCTGCTCAACCGCATCACCGATCACGTCAAGCGATCCGGCCAGGGCGTTAGGGCTGGCATGATGATCGATCAGGGTGGTGGTCCCGTGCTTGATCGCATCGACCAGGCAAACCAGCGCGCTGTACCGGACGGCTTCCTCGTCAAGAGCCTGATCAAGCGGCCACCACAGCCGCTCCAGGATTTCGGGGAAGTCCTTGGGAGCCGGGCCGGGGATACCCATCCCCCGCGCATATGCACCGTAAAAATGGGTGTGAGCGCAGATATTGCCCGGCATGATCAACTGCCCGTGGGCGTCGATCTGTTCGGCGTCAGGATAACGAGCTTTCAAGTCAGCCGCCGGGCCAACCTCAACAATCTTGCCATCTTCGACGTAAACGGCCCCATTTTCGATCAGGTCGCTGTCGGGTTCCCAACTGACGAGTGTGCCGTTGAAAATAAGCAGGGACATGTTACAGGCTCCTCTGAATCTACATATCTATCCGGCCTGTAGGGGCGACTGGCCAGTCGCCCCTACGAGATTTCTGGTAGATATTAAAGTGGCAAATCAACCATACGCGGACCGCCGTACTGCTTGATAGCGGCCTGGATATTCTCTAAATCCTGCGCCTCGTTTCCGGTCAGGGCCAGAGCACTGGCCGGACTTTCCGGGCTGTTGGAGAGGATCACCGCCCCGTCCTGGCAGGGGATCAGCATATCGACGGTGTAAGTCATGCCCTGCTCACGGAATTCTGTCTGCCGCACCGGTTGGATTCCGCGCTCTTTGAGAACGTGGTAAATCCGATCAACAAAGACATCATCCGTGCTGAACAGATCGTTGACTTCGGTGGCAGCAACAAAGCGATCCCAGGTCGTCTGGATAAACGTGATCCGCCGCCAGCGCAGGCTGACAATGGGTGGCGACTTCCGCTTGAGGCCCCCCAGTTGCAGCCGGTAGTACATCTCCTGTGCGCGGGGATGTTTGGGTTGGTCAGGTATCAGATCAACCCGGCGGGCCAATTCGTGCCCGGTGCGCCGGGCATAAAAATGAATCGCCCAGCGCAGATCAGGCGGGTATTTCCCGGTGAAATAGAAGGCCACGTACTCGGCTTGAATGCCAGCCGGTGCATGCTTAACCGGCACACGATACCAATGCTGGTCGCGTGCAATGTCAAGGTCAGCCGGGTTGGGCATTACGCCAACGAGTACGCGGTCTTCTGGGTACACAATTAGTTGACTATTGTTCCTTGCGTGCTTCCAGGATGCGCTTATCAAGCTCATCAACCATCTGCTGGTGCTCGTGCCACCATTCAGGGTCGCGCTGGGCATCCAGTTCCTCAACCGATTTGGCCTGCTGCTCAACCCAGGTGTAGTACTTGAGGTTGTGCCACCGCTCACGGTTCTCCAGGCTGCCCTCTGAGATGTAGTCAAGCTTCTGACCCTGGAAGGTGCTCATCACCCGCCCGGTTGCCATTGCTTCGTCCATCTTACCTTCAGCGCCTTCCAGCCAATCCATGACCGAGTAGTAACGGTCGATGGCATCGGTGCAGATGGTGACAATCACATCATCTTCACCATAGTTGTAATGCTTGGCCGTCTTGATCGCACCCAGAACGTTGCACACGCCGGAGATACCAAAGAACTGGCTCATCGCTTCCACGTCTGCTTCTGGGACACCAAAGCGCTTTGACAGGGTTTCCTTGCCAACCGGGTCGGTCAGCAAAGCCAGACCGCGCACGCAGGACATATCATCGATGCACATCACGGCGTCCATGTTCAGGACATTGTGAATCCAGGTGACGTGCTTATCGCCGATGCCCTCGATCCGGTGTGCGCCGTAGCCATTGTTGTACAGTGTCGGGCACTGGATCGGCTCAAGACCGACGATCTTATGCTCCGGCCAGATTTGCTTCAGGCGGTCGCCTGCCGCAATCGTGCCACCGGACCCCATCGCAGACACATAAGAAGATATGCGCCCTGCCCCGACACCCTGCTTTTGCAGCACATCGGCCAGCTCGGCAATGGTGTTGCCGGTGACGTGGTAATGGAAGCGATAGTTGCCCATCACCTCAAACTGGTTGAGGACACGCACATTGGGGTCTTCGCGCAGTTCCCAGGTCTTGTCGTAAATTTCCTTGACGTTGCTTTCCGACCCTGGGGTGGCGATCACACGAGCGCCCAGCTTTTCGATGTATTCAAAACGCTCGCGGCTCATATCCTGCGGCAGAACGACGATGCCGTTAAAGTTCATACGGCAGCCGACAAACGCGCCGCCGATGCCATAGTTACCGGTTGAAGGCCAGACCAGCGTGTGAGTTGACGGGTCAACTTCGCCGAACAGTTCCTTCTCGATAACGACTGAATAAGCAGCTCCCACTTTATGGCTGCGGGTCGGGAAGTGCACACTGTGCAAGACGACGATATTGGTATCAACGCCTGTCAATTCCCTGGGCAGGACGTGATAGAAAATCTCATTATTCTCGTCCTTCCAGGTAATGTTGTAGAGGTTGATCGGATCAAGCGGATCCTCTTCCATCATCTTACGTGCCTTCGCCCGGATTTCCGGATCGATCTTTTCCGGGTGAAGCATTTCTTCAAAGGTGGGGCCAATAACAAGTTGTCTATTTGCCATTTTCAGTTCTTCTTTTAACTCCTATAGGAATGGGTTAAGTGCTCGCGGGCCTGAGGCCACTCCTACACTTTACCGATAATTTACTATCACGATTGACTTTCATCCTTCGTGAGGTCTTCTTTGTTAATGCGTGGAAAAGGGCCGGTCGAAGCACCGGGGATATTATCCAGCAAGGAGCGTTCAAGGTGGCGCATCCGGTCATAGGCCAGATCGCGCTTTTCAGCGACTTCCCGGTAAGTTTCCATATCTTCCGGTGACAGGTCATTCGCCCGCCGCCCCTTCAGTAACTGCTTGACCTTCTCGTCCCATTGACGGTAGTCATTCAACGCCGCCTTGTGATCGGACAGCAGTTTTTCCTTGACTTCTTGCTCACTCCCCATGATTTATCGCTCCCTTTTCCGGTGGGCTTCGTTATCAAAACCCAGTGTTCTACGCACCAGATACAGGGGCCGTCCCTTGACTTCGTTATAGATACGGCCCAGATACTCGCCGATGATCCCCAGGCTGATCAGCTGGATGCTGCCCAGGAACAGGACCATCACCAGGGTGGTGGCCTGACCTTCTAAGGGTTCAGCATCGGTGAAAGCACGCAGGTAGATCACCAGCAGGATCGCTATCGCATTCAGGGCTGCGATCCCAAAACCCATGTACATCGCCAGTTGGAGTGGAAAGTACGAAAATCCCGTAATGCCATCCCAGGCAAAGCGGATCATCTTCCGCAGCGGATACTTGGTCGTACCCGACAGCCGCTCCCCTCTGACATACTCCACACCGGTCTGGTTAAAACCAACCCAACTGACCATCCCCCGGATAAAGCGATGTTGTTCACGCATTGAGTCGACGGCTTCAACAACCTGTCGATCCATCAGGCGGAAATCGCCGGTATCAAGCGGGATATCTACATCGGTGATCCGGTAGAGTATCCGGTAGAAGAGTGAAGCGGTCATCTTTTTGAACCAGCTTTCACCCTCACGTTGGGCGCGTACTGCATAAACGACCTCGAAACCATCCCGCCACTTTTGAAGCAGTTCGGGGATGATTTCCGGTGGGTCTTGCAGGTCGGCATCGATCAAGATGACAGCCTGCCCGCGGGCATAATCCATCCCGGCGGTCACGGCGATCCCATGCCCAAAGTTGCGGGCAAAGTGGATCACCCGGACGTGCTCCGGATCGTTCTCATAGAGCGTTTGCATGGCTTCGGTTGAGCCGTCGGTGCTGCCATCATTGACGAGCACCAATTCCCACGACTCTCCGGTGTTGTTCATGACTTCAGCGATACGTCGGTGCAGTTCCGGTATATTGCCAACCTCGTTATAGATCGGCGCGACGATGGAAACTGTTGGTGTTTCGGTCATCTCCATTCGGACTCACTTTGTTGATTGAGGGTAACCACACCGTATTCTACACGCTTACTCCCCGAAAATCTCATCAACAACGCGGGCGACCTCTTCCAACCGAGGGGCAACCTTGAAGGCTCCTGATACCGACCGCTGCGCTGAAGCGACATCCTTCAGGCCGTTTCCGGTGATCAGAGCCACAACCTGCTCGTCCTTATCCATCATGCCGCTTTGAGCTGCCTTGAGCAGACCAGCATAGGTGGCCGAAGCCGCCGGTTCTGCAAAGACGCCGGTCGCACGGGCCAGAGTCGGAATAGCCGCCAGGATTTCGTCATCCGTAACGGTGATGTATTCACCACCCGTTTCGGTAATGGCATTCATGGCCTTGACCCGGTCACGGGGCAGTCCAGCCGAGATGCTGTCGGCAACCGTATGGGCATCGATGGGTTTCATCGTATGCGGGTCGATTCCAGCCTTCCAGGCTTTATACATCGCCGCCGAACCTTCAGCCTGCACACCAACCAGCTTGGGCATCTGATCGATCCAGCCCAGGGCCAGTAAATCCTTCAGCCCTTTGTGTACACCGCTGATGATGTTGCCATCACCGACGCTCACAAAGAGACGGTCAGGGGCTTTGAACTGGCCGGGCCTGCCGGATAACTGCTCACAGATTTCGAAGGAAACGGTCTTCTTGCCCTCGGCGGTGTAGGGATTGTAACCCGTGTTGCGGCAGTACCAGCCGTATTCGTAGGTCGCTTCCAGACACAGATCGAAGGCATCGTCATAAGTCCCATCGACCAGCAGCACGTGTGCACCATAAACCAACAACTGGGTGATCTTGGCCTCCGGCGCAGAAGCCGGGACAAAGATTACGTTGGGCATCTGGACGCTGGCAGCCAGTCCAGATAGGGCAGCGGCAGCATTGCCGGTGCTGGCAGTCGTGACGATCTCGCGGCCTTCGTGCTGCGCTTTGGCAACGATCAGGGTGCTGGCCCGGTCTTTGAGCGATGCCGTTGGATTACGGCCATCGTCCTTGACCCACAACTCGCGTACCCCGATTGCCTGGGCGACGTTATCTGCCTTGTAGATCGGCGTGTTACCGACCAGCAGCGGCGGAACCGGCGCATCATAGTCAATCGGCATCAGGGCTTTGTAGCGCCAGGAACCGAAGACATCCGGCCAGCCCACCTTATCGATCTGCGCGGCAATCCCGTCGTAGTCGTACTGCACATCAAGATTGCCCTCGTCATCAGGGCAGACGTATTCAACCTCATCGGGTTGATAGATTTTTCCACAAACGGTGCATTTCAGCCCGGTTACGTTTTTCATATAAGTCGTTTTGCTCCTTCCTGAATAATCCCAATGCCATTTGTAGGGGCGCAGCATGCTGCGCCCCAGGTCATCACGGTTCGATCCAGGTGCCGGTTTCCCCGGCGAGTGCCCGTTCGATATTGGGTGGGTTGGTGATCAGGGCTTGTTTACCACCCTGCTCCAGGTAAGAGATGATCGCTTCGATCTTGGGCTTCATGCTGCCCGGCGCAAAGTGACCCGCTTCCAGATACTGGTGGGCTTCGGCCAGGGTCATGCGATCCAGCCATCTTTGATCGGGCTTGTTGAAGTTGATCGCAACCTTTTCAACAGCGGTCGAGATCAGCAGCAGGTCGGCATTGATGCCGGTCGCCATCAGCGACGTGGCACGGTCTTTGTCAATCACCGATGGGGCCGCCGCCCGCAGTTCGCCCTTGCTGTTGGTAACAACCGGAATTCCGCCGCCTCCAACAGCGACAACCACATGCCCCTGCCCCAGCAAGGACTGGATAATGTCAAGCTCAAAAATGCGCCGGGGAACCGGGGACGCAATCATCCGCCGGAGACCACGCCCGGCATCATCAACGACCGTCCAACCCTGCTCACGGAACTGTTCGGCTTTATCTTCTTCAATGTAGCCGCCGATCCCTTTGCTGGGGCTCTGAAAAGCGGGATCATCGGAATCGACTACCACCTGTGTGATCAAGGCGACAGCCTGTTTGTTGATCCCACGCCGCCAGAATTCATTGCTCATCGCCTGCTGGATCATATATCCAATCGAGCCCTGGGTGTCGGCTCCGATGATATCCAACGGAACGGTATGTACTTCGCCAGCGGCCAGTTCAGAGCGACGAAGGATAAAACCAACCTGCGGTCCATTACCATGAGTAATGACCAGGTCCCAACCCTGTTCAATCATGCCTGCAATGTGGGTACAGGTTTCCCGGACGGCATCCCACTGATGGCGGACATCCGGCTGATTCTTATCCTGGATGAGTGAGTTACCGCCAATGGCTACGGCGGCCAGTTTACGTTTGCTCATGCGTGACCTCGTACTATACAACTCTTGAACGTAGATTCAGGGACGCACCAATGGTGCGTCCTCGATAAATGGCTCTTATTAGACTCTACCTGTAGGAACATGTCATACCGTGTCCCTACCAAAACAAAAAGGCAATGCACTGCCTTACCAAACGCTACCGCATGGTGAGCGCCATCACCGCCTTTTGTCCGTGTAGACGGTTTTCCGCCTCGTCATAAACCACACTGAACGGCCCGTCGATCACTTCGTCGGTCACTTCAATGTTGCGATCGGCAGGCAGCGGGTGCATATACAGACCTTCGCCGTTGCGGGTCATCGACATACGCCGTGCGTCGGTGATCCAATCGGTGTATTGTGAACCGATCTGAGCCGATTCTTCGTTATCGGTGGTGGTCAGCATCGCGCCCCAGGCTTTAGCATAGATTGCGTCCGCATCCTTAAAACCGGCGTCGAAGTCGTCCAGGATTTCAAAGGAGCCGCCGGACTTCCGGGCGTTTTCCTTGGTCTGATCGACGATCTCCGGCATGATCTTAAACTCCGGTGGACGGGTCAGGCGGACATTCATTCCATAACGGCTCGCCAGCAGCATTAAACTCTGCGGAGCCGACATCGGCTTCTGGTAGCTGGAGGCATAAGCATAAGATACGTTGAGGGTCTTGCCGCGCACATCGCCCAGCTTTTCAAACAGGGTCATCATGTCGGCAATTGCCTGGAAGGGGTGGAACCAGTCGCACTGCATATTGAGCACCGGTGAACGGCTGTGCTCGGCAACGCCGCGAATGTAGGCATTTCCAACTTCCCAGTCACACTGGCGGATCGCGATCCCGTCGCAGTACCGCCCGATGATCTCACCGATCTCTTTGCCGGTGTCACCGTGCTTGATCTGGGTGGTGGTGCTGTCGATGAATTCAGCGTGGCCACCAAGCTGGGCCATGCCCGCCTCAAAACTGACACGGGTGCGGGTGCTGGAGAAGAAGAACAACATCGCCAGGACTTTGTCACGCAGCAGCGCGTGAGACTCGCCCAGGGCCCGCTTACGCTTCAGGTCAAAGGCTACGTCAAAAACGGTGTCAAGTTCGTCTTTTGTCCATTCCTGGGTCGTGATCATGTCACGGCCTGCTAAATAGGTTTGCATGGGGTAACACCTCTTTTGATAATTTCAAATGTTTTTTGTAGGAGCGAGATAGTGGACGTCTTCCAACAGCTGTAGGTCTTGGGGCAGTATGCGGAGATTGCCAATATCCTATCCCTACATTTCGTTATTAATTACCGGCTGATTCATTGAGGGCGGGCGCGATTTTCTCGCCACCCGCCCATTTCAATCAATCTATTCAATCGCCCCCAAAATCTGGGCGAGCAGCGACATACGCATCAGGACGCCGTTGTAGGCTTCCACCCAGTAACGTTGGTGGCGGGTGTTGTCTACATCCATGGTCAGCTCATCCTGGCGAGGCAGGGAGTGCAGGACAATAGCATCTGACTTCGCTTTTTCAAACAGCAGTTTCTTGGTCACCTGGTAATTGGCAGGGGTCAGGCCCTTATCGTCAGTGGCTTCCTGACGTGACTTGGTGTAGTCAGGCTGAACCACCGGCTCCATGTAGACCACGTCGGCTTCGCCGATCACCTGCTCGATGTGTTCCTTGCGCTCCCAGCGCAGGCCCATGTCGGTGACTTCTTCGGCAAATTCGGGCAGGAAATACATGTCATCAGGAGCAATGACATAAACCTGGGTGTCAAACTTGCTCAGGGCATAGCTGATGCTGTGCATGGTGCGCATCCGCATATCGCCGATCAGAACCCAGGTCAGGCCGTCGAGGTTCTTGCCACGCTCACGCCAGATGGTGAACATGTCGGTGAGTACCTGGGTGGGGTGTTCGCCCCAGCCGTCGCCGCAGTTGATCACCGGGACGCTGGCGTGATAGGCGGCCTCATGGGGCGCGCCCTGCTGGAAGTGACGCATCGCGATCACGTCGCCGTAATATTCGAGCATCTTGACGGTATCCTGGATGCCTTCCTGGTAGAAGTCCCCGGCGCGGGTCATCTTGGCGTCGGAGAAGCCGGTCACATGACCACCCAGCCGGTGCATCGCGGCCTCGGTTGCCAGACGGGTGCGGGTGCTGGGTTGATAGAAGGCGGTTACCAGTGTCTTGTGGCTTAACAGGTCCCCATTCCGGCGATCACGGGCATAAGGCTCCAGGTATTCGGCGATCCGGAAGCATTGGAAATACTCGTGCCGGTCAAATTCCTTAAGTGAAAGAATGTCACGTCCTGCAAAACTACGCATTGTATTTTCTCCTGATCAAATATTGAAGTTCGTTTAGCAAGGTTAGGACTTGTGCAGTTCAAGTCGTGTGGTTAGTGGTCTGAGAAAGATCATTCTCAAAACCGGGCAAAATTGTACTCAAAAAATAGAAAATTTGGTTGAGAATGATCAACTCTTTTCCAAATTTCTTTTCCAGTCTCACTGATAACTGCCTAACTCCTAAAAATGTAGCGCCAATATGGAAACATCAAATGCCATTGCACTCAGACCCGTGATGGAGGGTTGAGTCGCAATGGTGCTTAACGATTCATCTTATGATGAAGGTGCATCCATCTTACCATGATTCTCTTTGTATGTCCTAAAATCGAAGGCACTTTTCGCCAGGTGAGGATACCTAGCGCCACCACAAGTCCATCCTGTGGCGACCTTGATCGGCTGTTGTCTATGTTATCACAGCAAACAAGGTTTGACAATAGTTTTAAAGAGACTGCTTAATAATAAAAAAAGGGCCCCCGCCCTCGCTATTTATAGCGGTGGCGGGGGGAAGGAAGATAGGTAGGTATCAGGCAGCATCACCATCAGGGAGTACCAGTTCCAATGCGGCCAGGGCACGCAGTTCGCGGAAGGTCAGAGTCCATGAGCTGGAGGTGAACACCTGGCGCAGGCCACCCAGGAACAGTAAGGGAAGTGCCAGGATCAGGATCAAGACCAACCCGCCAACTATGCTGCCAGCAATGATGGCAACCATGTCCGTGGAAAACAGACCGGTCACACCCCAGATAGGCAGGAAGAACAGGCCACCGATCACGAACCCTGCTGCAAATAACAGAAAGGCAATCGGGGCAATGACCACCGGATAGCCGATGCTGACACCCACCATGATCAGCCACATGATCCCTACGTCTTTGAAGTTCTGGCGAATGAGGGCAATCGCTTCACGAACCGATTCGACCACCCGCTTATCTTCCAGGACGATCACTCGCCGGGCCAGCCTGACAACCAGGTAGGATGCCACCAGGTATATGAACAGCAGGAAAATGAATAAGAAAGCCAGGCCAATGGCTCCGACTGCCGTAGCGATGCCGGTCCCAATTTGTCCACTTTCCCAGGCTCCGTAGGAGACAATGCTCAAAGGAACAATCGTTATCCCAGCCAGCAGAAAGAAGGCCAGAACAGGCAGGAAGAAAACCAATACGTTAAGTAGGAAAACCCGCCAGGTGGCCTTCGACCAGCCCAGCTTAAACCCGGCTCTCCAGGTGACTTTCTCCCCGGTTTCTTCATATTGATCGACCATCCTGATCAAGGCCACCTCGGCGATCCAGCGCAGCACTCTAGAGACGATGAAGAGAACCAGTAACAGGCAAATCAATGCAAGAACGACACCGATCACCGCGGCGACTTCATCAGGAACTGTACCGTCTTCGACCATCGTTTCGAACTCTTCAACAGCAGTTTTCATCTCCTGCTGGAAATCATTAGTCTGGTCAGAGGTACTATCGGTTTGGCTCTGGCTGCTCGAACTGTTATTCGAATTGGGCATCTGAAAACCACTTGAATAAGTGGTCAGGGCCAGGATGATACCAAATACCCATAAGGCCTGGTATTTGGTCACCATGTGCCAGGCTCGCTTCAAAATCTCCATATGATTCATAGGTCATTACTCCTCAGTTTCTTTTCGGTAAGAGCAAGGCGCACCCTGCTCCTACACGTATATTTCTATTTACAGGACAACTAGCTCTCTTGCCCCTCGTGTTGGCTGCGCGCCCACCAGGTCGCCAGCCAGCTTAGATACAGCAGGCCAATCGCCAGAGGCAGTATTCCGGCCAGGGGCCAGCCCAATCCGAAGCGCCTGCCGTTTTCCATCCATTCCAGGCTGAACAGGTTGCCTAACCCCAATCCACCCGGCGCAGCAGGCAGCCACTCGGCAACCGGAAAGCCCGCCAGATTCAGGGCCACCAGCACTACCCCGGTAACAATCACCGTCGTCTGGATAAAAATCCAGGCTCCTACCAATCCGACCGGGGCCAACCACCAGGCGGTATTCAGCATCCTCTGCCTGATGGTTAGCTCCGAGCGTTTGGGCAGTCGTAACTGCACCTGCGCGACAAAGCGGTCAGGTGATGTCAGATCAGCCGCCGGGGGGAACTCTTGTAAAAGGAAGGATAGGGTTTGTAAGTTGTGTAGTTCCACCCGGCAAGCCTCGCAGACCTCAAGGTGGGCTTCCACCTGGCGGAGCTGTCGTCCTTGCAGTTCACCATCGTGATATGCGGCCAGCAAATGGCTGACATGTTGATTCATAATTGCGCCTCCATATCTTCGGACAGGGTAGTCGCCAGCAATTTTCGTGCATAGTTCAGCCGGGACATAACCGTGCCCATTGGGACATCCAGCGACTCGGCAATTTCCCGGTAGGAGAGTCCTTCATACTCCCGCAGGATCAATACCGTTCGGCTGGCGGTAGGTAAAGCGAGAACCGCTTCCTGTACGCGTTCGGCCCGTTCTTTAGCCGTCATGACAGCTTCCGGGCCTGCACCGGGTGAGGCCAGTGGTAGATCATCCACATCGACCGTCTCTTTCTCCCGCCGGAGCACATCAAGTGCAACATTGACGGCAATCCGGTACACCCAGTTCCGAAAGGGGGAGCGTGGCTGGTATTTGGGGAGATTATTCCAGGCCCGGATAAACGCCTCTTGGGCGGCGTCTTCGGCCAGGTAGCTGTCTCCACACATCCGATAGACCACATTGATGACCCCCTCCCGGTGACGGAGGACCAGGGTACCGAAGGCTTGCCGGTCGCCTTGCTGCGCCTGGCGGATCAAATCTAATTCGATGCTATCTAACTCCGAACTCGGATTACTCACTTAGTTACCTACCATCCCTTCATTATTTCTAACGAAGCAGGGAGCGGTAATATTCGGTTGGGATCGGGATTCGTCGAAGAATTGGCTCAATTTCTATTTTCGATCAACTTCCTGAAAATGCATAAACAATGAATGGAATATGGATTCCTCTCAGAGCGCAGTGCCGCGAAATAAAAAGGGCATCCCGCCGATCCGTTGACGGAGTGCCCTTTCAATTACCTGCCAGGATCAGGAAACAACTCAGCTATTCCAACTCAACTACACCTTCAAGTCCGGTCTCAAACCCATAGCCGATCAACTCGTTGAAATTGAGCGAGAAGTTATCCTCGTCACGCAGGTGAGTGGTGATAAGCGACAGGCGATGTAGCTCCTGCTCGATCTCAAGAATTCGGCGGCAAAGCTGGTCGATTCGTTCACGCTCCTCGCTGGAGATATCCTCTTTAGCATAAAGTGTGTACCCCCGTTCACCACGATGAAAATGAGTCAGCTCAGAACGCCGGATTAAATATGAACGCACTTTCTTTGAGTCTTGCAGGAATTCATCAAGCTCCTGACTACGAGCCTCAAGCCTCGCTTCAAGCTGCTCCCGGCGGCGGCTGACGGCCTGCTTTATTTCTTTCCCAGATTTCACGAACACAATATTGGACATTAGCCTCTCCCGATCCGTCCAAATGACTGTCCCTTTCGTCCGAATCCAACGAAAGTTCCCCATGAAAAACACCTCGCATCACAGCACTATGGGGGTAAATATATGTTGTTGAATGTAAGAAATCTAGAGTGGAATAGTGTATAGTTTTCCCGATCCCAGCCCCAACATCCTATCATAGTTGGCTGCATTGAGTCAACCCATTTCTGAAACATTGAATGTGAGAAAGCGTTGATAGACGTTGTTGCCTCTGGTACACTGAGCAAATGAGAAAATTCACTGCTCTCGCCGGGTTGATTATGCTGCTAGGTTCAGGGTTGGCCTGCACCCTACCGGCTGAATCGACAGTCCCTACAACGCCGACAAATTCACCCACCCCACCCTCAGACGATCATACGCCTGTACCTGATTTCACCACCAACCAGCCTGACCCGGCTACACCAACCATCCCCCCGCCGACGGTCACCCCCTCGCCACGACCGGTGGTCACCGAGCAAGCCTCGAACTACAACGAGGAATCCCGCGATGGCGTCACGCTGATCACGACTACCAATACCACCCGCTACTATATATATGGATCAACCGCCGAGGAAATCGACACGGAGATGCGGACGGTCGGTCCAACCGATCCAGCAGGTGGGTATCACTGGTTTGCGCTGACCGAGCCGCTGTTTGATTGGCGCTACGATTGTGTATGCGGCGAGGGAGGATGCGCCGCCGAGTCGCTGCGGATGCTGCTCACCGTCAATTACAGCTTTCCACGCTGGCAGGCAGCCGACCCCATCGACGAGGTACTGCGGGGTCAATGGGCAGCTTTCGAATCGGCCCTGATCGGGCATGAGCGGGGACATGGCTCGCTGGCGGCAGATTGTGCCTGGAAGCTTGGCGAAGCATTTATCAACCTGTCCCCATCCCCCACCTGCCCTGAATTGGATCAGGCAGTGCACGCAGCCAGCAGCCCGGTTTTCGCTGCCTGCCGGGAAGCCCAGGTGTTATACGAAACAGAGACGAATCACGGGGCATCGCAGGGAGTCATCTGGCCGCCGGGCTGAACCCCATTTTCCCGAATTTTAATCTTGCATCTACCAGAGTCACTTGTTATAATGGTCTTCACCTTGCGGGCATAGTTCAGCGGTAGAACGTCTCCTTGCCAAGGAGAAGGTCTCGAGTTCGAATCTCGATGCCCGCTCTCATCGGGGTTGACTCGTCACCCCGAACTTTTTATTATATAGGTATACACACATGGCGACGTCGCCAAGTGGTAAGGCAGAGGTCTGCAAAACCTCCATCACCGGTTCGAATCCGGTCGTCGCCTCTAAAAAGCCGAGGGTCAATCACCTTCGGCTTTTTGTGTTCCGCGAATAACCAGCCCAACAGCCACGTAATGATCCTCGGTATCCTGCACCTGAACGTCGGAAAATCCGGCATTGACCAGCATCCGGTGTAAATCCTCACCCGGTGGCAGCAGATCATTCTGGATCGCTTCCCCGCCCTTGCTGTGAATAGCATTGACTCGCTCTCTGCTCAGGTCGTGCAAAATGAGCAGATGGCCGCCGCGACTTAATATCCGTGCTATCTCAACCAGGGCAGCAGGCGGATCGGAGAAGTGCGGGAAGCTGTTGTGGCAGATCACCAGATCGAACCGCCCTGCTCTACCAAACGGAAGATGGTGGATATCGGCCTGAACCAACAAAGCTTCAGGGCTGCGATACCGGGCACGTCCGAGCATGGCATGGGCCAGGTCGATTGAGATAAGCCGGGCGGCTGGTGTTTTCTCTTGCAGCCGGGGAATGAGCATCCCCGTGCCGGTTCCTACTTCCAGAATGGTATTGGCATTCTCCAATATGGCCGCGAATGGCGTCAGCATTTGCCGCAATACCTGGGCACGATCAGGTGGCTGCCGGTCGTCCCATCTTTCCGCCAGGGATTCAAAAAAAGCGCGCAGGTCACTCAACTAAGTAACTCCTTATCACGAGAATGATAAAGTTGAGAATTCTTTGTTCAAGCACCTGGAGTATACTATAGTCAACCTTAGTTCGTTTGCGCATCGCTGCAACCTTCGCTGTTTGAGGGTTCGTTGATAAAGATATGAACTATGCAACCCACCAGTTATCCGATTGAACAAAGTGTCCTTAAAGAGTTCTGGCAATTATTTATCTCCACCGGGAATTTGAGTGAGATAGACGATCCGCGCTGCGATCCCGCCGTGCTGAATTCATGGCAGCGCTGCTCACTGCGCTTTGCTCCTGAATCAAGACCCCGGACGATGATCCGGGACGAGGCCGGACTGGCCGCTATCTTCAAAACTCAATCGATGTTGATTGAGGTTGCCATTCCCTACCTTGAAGATATTTACCAGTTCATTGAAGGGTCCAACAGTGCGATCATGCTGGCCGATGGAGCCGGGTGTATCCTTGCCATGCATGGCGATCAGGATATGCTCGATATGCTGAATAAGTTGAATGCCGGGGTGGGTGCATACTGGGCAGAAGGTTACCTGGGAACCAATGCTTTTGGATTAGCCCTGCTCTCGGCAATGCCTGCCCAGGTCGTCGGCGCTGAACATTACTTTGAGATGTTCCACCACCTGACCACTTCCGCGGCCCCTATTCACCATGTCACCGGGCGGATCATTGGCCTGCTGGGGGTCGTCACGCTGGCGAAAGAAACAACGTCCCACACGTTGGGCTTAGTGATGGAAGCTGCCCGCGCTGTCAATAACCAGCTTCACACCAATCTATATGTGGAAGAAACCAACCGTTCGTTATCTGAACTCAAGGGCATTCTGGACGGGCTGTCGGTCGGCGTGCTCACCTGGGATCGGAACTACCACATCAACCATGTTAATTCAAGAGCAGAAGATATTCTTGAGATTAATTGCAGCGCCCTGGTCGGAAAACCTCTATGGGATATGATCTCCTGCCCACCATCCATCAGGAATGCTATCCAGGAAGAACAAGAACTCGATGAAGTCGAATTTAATATTAAGGTACAGGGGCAGGTGATTAATGTATCGGCGAGTTTGCGGCGCATTTATGACAGCGACCGCCAGTTGAATGGAAGCGTGATGATTTTACGCGCCATTGAAGATGTCCATCAACTGATTTACAGGCAGGGTAAAAGCGATCCAAACATTAGATTTGAGAAGATCGTTGCCCACTCAGGTGTCATGCAATCTGTTTTGCGGCAGGCACGGATAGCAGCTCGAAGCGGCACACCGATCCTGTTATGGGGTGAAACCGGCGTCGGGAAGAATTTTCTGGCGCGGGCCATCCATAATGAAGGACAACGGGCCAATAAACCTTTCGTCAGTGTAAACTGCGGCACAATCCCCCATGAGTTGATGCTGGGAACACTGCTTGGCTATGGGTATCAGGATAATACGCCGCGAGGATTGCTCAGTAAATTTGAACTGGCCCGCGGCGGAACCCTGCTGTTGGATCAAATTCACACGCTCTCCTTAGAAGTGCAGAATGCGCTGCTCAACGCCATCGAAACCGGGACGATCCCCCAGTTGGGTGAAAACTGGGAAGTCCCTCTTGACGTGCGCATTATCGGGACAACGCAAAAAGACCTTGCAGCATTGAGCCAGGCCGGGCTGTTTCTCCCCGATCTCTATTTCCGATTTGGGGTAACCAACCTGCATATCCCGCCTCTCCGCGAGCGAGCTGATGAAATCCCTGAATTAGTCCTTCGCTTTCTACATTACCTGAGCAGCCGGTTGGAACTCAAAGACCCGATCCAGCTTGAGGATGGGGTTATGGAAATATTGAAACAATATCCCTGGCCGGAGAATGTCCGTGAGTTAGAAAACACGTTGGAGAGCGCTGTCTACAAGCGCTACGACCACATCCTGCGGGTGGCCGATTTGCCGTCGTTTATTCGGATCGGCGGCAGTGGGGAGCCGGAAGGCGAAGATCAGCCTGTCATGAGTGCGGCGGAAGCGGAACGGGAAGCCGTTATCCGGGCGGGCTGGGCCTGCGAAGGAAGAGTAGGGGAAATGGCCGAACTGTTGGGAATGGGCCGGACAACACTCTGGCGCAAGATGAAGGAAATGAACATTTCAGCCGATTATTTCAAACGCTAACAATTGACTGTTTCATTATGAAACAAGATAAATTATTGCATGTTGCATTATGAAACATAAAATACTTCTTCCTTGAAGAAATCCCACCACCTCGTTTATGATGACATTGTGTATCATCGCCCTATCAGCGAACTATAGGACGCCAATCACTTCCTCCATTACAGACCTTTGAACGATACAAACAGTTCTCGCGGGAGGTTTTACTCGTGCAGAGTTATGTTACCTTCTCACCGGATGTAAAAGTGTTGGGCGAGGTCGTTGTGGCATTCTTGCAGTGTGTAAGCTACAAAAGCATCGCCCCTTATTTGATGCGCCATGGGCTGCTTGGCCGTCATGGATTGCAAACCGTCGATCCGAAACAATGGTATCACCTTCAGGATTGGTTAAACGTCCTGCATGATCTGCTGCAAGATCACCCCGATGCACCCGGACACCTGATCAGCATTGGGGTTGCCATGTTTGATACGATCAATCTCCAGCCCTCCTTCACTGAATTATCCTTAGAAGAAGCTTTGATCGAATGGGCAACGCTCTACGCCGCTACTCACCGGGGTTCAAATATCGGGGAGATTTATACCGAAGTATTAGACAATGGGCAGATCAATGTTATCACCCGTGTACCCTACCCTGACGAAATCTTCTTTGGCCTCTTCTACGCACTGATCAGCAATCACTGCCCGGATGAAAAAGATTTTATCCTGGAGTACGACGAATCGGTCACCCGCCGTGATCATGGCGGGCAGTATACAGCCTATCACATCACCCTGTACGATAAGCGGCAGCATGGCTTCAACCAGCTTCCGGGACGGTTCCGCAAAGATCGGCTCTTATTGGAATTCCCCCCGGCGCTCAACGATGCACTGATCAATAACCGCATACTGAACGAGATGGAGGTCAATTTCAGGCTGAATGGTAAATATATGCGAGGAGCCATCAGCCTACGACCATCATATGGCCGCCGGTATCAAAACAGCAGCAGCATCGCCGTGATCGATCTCACTGCGCCCGATGAGCCATCGGAACCGGCTCACGGCAAATCCCCTACGACTTTAACCGCCGACAGGCTCTGTGCTGAATCAACAGCGATGCGTCCGGTGCTGCGCCAGGCGCAGGTTGCGGCGCGGGCGGTGGCCCCGGTTCTGATCCAGGGCCAGAGCGGAACGGGGAAAAACTACCTGGCGCGGGCCATCCATGCCGAAAGCAGCCGCTCCGACAACCCCCTGATCAATATCAACTGCCGGGCGATACCCTCCCAGTACATCATGCAGGAGATTCTGGGGGGCAATGGGAAACCAAACGGCAGCCAGCCCAGCCAATTTGAGATTGCCCATCATGGGACTCTGCAATTCACTCACATCGACAGCCTGCCCCTCCAATTGCAAGAGGCCCTGCTCTACGTGATCGAAAACCGGCGAGTCGTCCGCCTGGGGGAAACCCAGCAAATCCCGGTTGACGTGCGAATTATCAGTACAACCGATCAAGATTTGGAGCGGCTGATCGCACAGGGCAAGTTCCTATCGGCGTTGTATTACCGCTTTAAGATATTCCATCTTCATATGCCCCCGCTGCACAAGCGCAAAGAAGATATCCCCCTACTCACCTCGGTTCTATTGGAACGGATCGCTGACAAATATGGGGTTGGTTCACCGATTTATGCGCATGAAGAGGTGATGGATATCTTCTACCAGTATCACTGGCCGGGAAATATCCGCGAGATGGAAACCGTGCTGGAGTTCGCTTACAACCAGCGATTCGCCCAGAAGATCCTGGTCGAGGACTTACCGGACTTCATGCAAGAAGGAAATCTTACGACCCACGCAGCATCCTATGCCGAGCCGGTTCTCACCCTGGATGAGGTTGCCAGAAAAGCCATTCTAAGAGCAGGCTGGACCTGTGAAGGGCGGGTAACCGAAATGGCAGAACTGCTGGGGGTCAGCAGGACAACCCTCTGGCGACAGATGAAACAATATAACATCACAGCCGATTATTTTAAGGCATAAGCTCCGACGGCTATGAGGACCTCTCATAGCCGTCTTTTCTCCTCTACGGGTATCCCCCTGTCAGTTTTTATCATCGATTTGTCACAGGGTAATCACAATTCCCGTCATTTCTAGCTGTTATCTTTCAAATATAACGAAGCCCAACAGCGGGCAGATTATTTGATTCTTGGAGGAAGTGAATTTTCAGGCCCAGGGCTTTACACGCACCTGACCACGTAAAGGAGCAGTTATGGCAGGTCAACAAAATTTGGATCACAACCGATCCGATCACCCAAGGAATGGCAGTATGAAACGTAAGTTCTGACTAAGCCAGACGACTGGCAGCGCATTGTTATCAAACCCGGTTGTCCATAGATATCCCAGTCTGGAGAAGCAGTGAGTATGAAAGGCCAAGGACATGAATACAAAAACCGGGTACGGCATTTCTACCGGAGACGAACGTTTTGAAGCAGTAGAACAAGCCATGAAACGCTTCAACTACAAAGCTCACGGGCTTGTAGAAGTGCTCATCACCGGGCAGGAAGTTTTCGGGCATTTGCCCAAGGAGTTATTAGAATATGTAGCCGAAAAGCTCAAAGTTCCTCTTTGTCAGGTTTACGGTGTCGCGACCTTTTATGATAAATTCTCCCTGGAACCATCCGGCGAGATACACTGTGTGGTTTGCACCGGCCCATCCTGTACCGTAGCCGGAGCCAGGCAAATACTCGAAGAGTCCTGCCAGAAAATTGGTGTAGCCGAACCCGGTCAAACCAGCGCCGACGGCAAACACAGCGTCAAAGCAGTGCCCTGTCTCGGATTATGCGATCAGGCTCCCGCCGCGCTGGTCAACGAAAAAGCACAGGTCAACATCTCACTGAGTGATGTACCCGCCATGCTGCGAGGGGAAGCACAAACACCATCCATCCAGGTGGACGGTAATCCCCGGATATTGACCGCCCCTATTGGCAGACTCGCACCAACCGACCTCGCCGCTCACCGTTCTGAAGGCGCTTTCACCGCACTGGAAAAAGCTCTTTACGAAATGACACCTGAGCAGGTGATCGACGAGGTCAAAGAGTCCCGTTTATCCGGGCGGGGCGGGGCCGGATTCCAGACCGGAGTCAAGTGGCAGTTCGCACGCACCGCACCGGGTCAATCAAAGTATGTGGTCTGCAACTTTGATGAGTCGGAGCCGGGCACATTCAAAGATCGTGCCCTGATGGAAGGTAACCCCTATCGAGTTCTTGAGGGGTTAATCCTGAGCGCCTACGCAACCGGCGCTGAGACAGGCTATGTTTTCATCCGGGGAGAATATCCAGAAGCCACCGAGATTGTTGAAGAGGCATTGGACCAATTATATGAAGCCGACTTGCTCGGAGAGCATATCGCCGGTACCGACTACACCTTTAATGTTGAGGCTCGGCACAATGCCGGGGCTTATATCTGCGGTGAGGAAACCGCCCTGTTTGAAGCCATTGAGGGAAAGCGTGGACATCCTCGCCTGAAACCCCCATACCCAACCCAGAGCGGTTTATTCGGCAAGCCAACGGCCATCAATAACGTCGAGACGCTGGCCGTCATCCCAGACCTGATCCTGCATGGTGGGGAGTGGTTCCACCAGTGGGGGACGGCCCAATCGGTTGGACTGAAACTATTTTGCCTGAGCGGGCATGTCAATAAGCCCGGTGTTGTGGAAGCACCTTTCGGGCTGACCGTCCGGGAGTTGATCGAGGAGTTCGGCGGCGGATTTGACGGCGAACCCCAGGCGCTCCTTTTAGGTGGGGCAGCAGGAGGCTTCCTGTTTCCAGACAAACTCGATACACCACTCACCCATGAAGACCTCTGCCAGATAGATGTACCAATCGGTTCGGGGGCCATCATGGTGTTCAACCAATCGGTTGACCTATGGGGAATACTGGAAGGATTGGCCCACTTCTTTGTCCACGAGACCTGCGGGTTGTGCGCCCCCTGCCGACTTGGAACCCGGCAGATTCATACCCTGATCAGCAAGATCAACCTGGGGGTTGGATCGGCATCAGACCTGCAAAAGTTGGAAGAACTCGGCCAGACGATCAAGAAGACTTGCAACTGCGGCCTGGGAATGACCGCAGCGAATCCTGTCCTGACCGTCTTACACGATCTCGAAACAGCCTGACAAGAATCATGTCCTGGCCCCTGGTGCTTATAAGGGGCCAGGACAATAGACGGGGTATAATCAAGAAAAATCGATGCCCTCCTCAACGCCTTCGCAATACTTTTGCATTGAGATTTGATTAATGACCCAGACACCCCTAACGCGCAGTCTACAGGTACAGCTAGTTTTTAGTTTCATGTTGATTGCAATCCTGGCGGCAGCAGTAGCCGGGATACCCGCTTTGTGGATTATTCATACTCAACTGAGCCACCAGGCCTGGGCGCAAATCGATCAAGGTGCGCACGCCGCACAGGCACTCTACGCCGCCGAACAAACCCGCTTAGGTGACCTGGCCTCGTTGACGGCCCAACGGCCAACCCTGCGCAATTTATTAGCCGAAGACGATCACAGAGCCACCGCCCGCGAAGACTTAGAAAGCTATCTCAGTGAGTTACAGGCCGGGGCCGGGTCTGATCTGATCGGCATCTGCCTGGATGATGAGGCAATCTTTGTCTATAAGTTTGAGCCGTTCGAGAAGGATTTATGCTCACTGGGAAGTCATATCGACATCCTCGACAATGAGATATGGCTGCTCGCCGCGCACCCGATTACAAACAATGGATCACAACCCGGACTGATCATTATCGGCCAACTGCTTGACGATTCATTCGCTGCCCAGATGCGTGATCAGACCGGCCTGGAACATGTCCTTTGGGCCAATGGTGAACTCTCGGCCACCAGCATGGACGGCCCTATCGGAGAGGCACAGCGCGAGATTCTGGCGGACCCCAATGCGGCAGCCGGAATCGAGACATCTATCTTTACCCTGGATCACCAGCAGTATTACGCCGCCCGTGCCCCGCTGGATGGAAGCGCCGTTGAGATTGAGGTCGTTCTGCCCATCGCAGAAATAACCGCCACCCAACGGCAGTTGATCTTGCTCCTGACTGCCAGCATCATCGGCACCACGATTATCGCCTCCGGTTTGGGGATGCTGTTAGCCCGGCGATTCAGCCGCCCGCTGATTCAACTGGCCCAATCCGCCGCCGTGATGAGAAAAGGCGACCTGGATCATGAGATTGTGGTGGATAACAAATCGGTCTTCGAGGTGGCACATGTAGCCCAGGTACTTGAGCGTGCCCGGTCTGACTTGAAAGAAATTCTTTCCCATCTGCGGCAGGAAAAAGACTGGAGCGACCATCTGTTGGAATCGATGGTCGAAGGGATTGTTACCCTCGATAACTATGGCCGGATCACCTTTTTTAGTTCGGGGGCATCACGCATTATCGGCTGGAGTGCAGAGGATGCCCTGGGCAAATCGATTAACGAGGTCTTTAAACCCGCCGACGATAACACCCTGTTCAGCGAACTGATCCCACCGCCGGGTAAAAAGCATAAAGTCACGCTAAGACTCCCCTCTGACCTTCAGACCACCATTGCCGTGACGGGAGCCAGGCTGACTCCACGCGGCGAGATTAATGCCCATGTGGCCCTGGTCTTACGTGATATCAGCGAAGAAGAAGCCCTCAACCGGCTCCTTGAACATTTCTTAAGCAACATGGCGCACGAGTTCCGCACCCCCCTATCCGCGCTGGCGGCCTCTTCGGAGCTGTTGATCGACCAGTCTGAAGAACTATCACCGGGGGAATATCAAGAATTAATGATCTCCCTGCACCTGGGTATCCTCGGCATCCAGACCTTGATCGACAACTTATTGGAGAGCGCAAGCATCGAAGCCCGCCGATTCCGTGTATCGGCCCGGCCTATTGATTTAGGGCAAATTGTGGGTGAAGCAGCCCAGATCATGTCTCCGCTGCTTCGGAAATACGAGCAGCACCTTGTGGTCGAATGCCCGATCAAGATGCCGGTTGTGATGATTGATCCCCGCCGGACGGTACAGGTTCTGGTCAATCTCATATCGAATGCCAACAAATACGGCCCAACCAATGCCGAGATCATCGTCAAGGTAACAAAAATGGATAAACACGCCCGGATTGAGGTAATCGATCATGGGCCGGGGATTTCCGAAAAATTCCAGCGCGAGGTCTTCCGGCGTTTTGCCCGATCCGGAAGAACAAGTGAGAATGATGTAGCCGGTGTCGGGTTAGGCTTATACGTTGTCAAGGCAATTGTTGAAGCGCAAAAGGGAGAAGTTGGCGTTGAAAATCACTCTGAGGGTGGAGCCTGTTTCTGGTTTACCACCCCGTTGGCAGGTGAGAGATGAAAGTATTAGTAGTTGATGATGACCGTGTTCTGGCCGATGTGATCGCATTCACCTTAAAGCGAGAGGGCCTCGAAGCCATCAAAGCCCACGATGGGCAAACGGCCCTGGATCGCTGGGAGTCGGAAGAACCGGATATCATCATCCTTGATCTGAACCTCCCCCGGCTTGATGGCTACTCAGTCTGCAAGCGCATCCGGGAGAAAGCAAACACGCCGATTATCATGTTGACAGTCCGAGACGAGGAAGATGACATTGTCAATGGGTTGAACCTCGGAGCAGACGATTACATCACCAAGCCCTTTAGCCCCAGGCAGCTTGTAGCGAGGGTTCAGGCTGTTTTGAGACGATCACAACAGTTCCCCTCTACCTCGATGCTGCAAGTTGGGCATCTCTCCTTTAATGCTAACCGCCGAGAAGTGACCATTGCTGATAATGACCCGGTCAGCCTGACCCATCTCGAAGGGAAGCTCCTCCAATACCTGATCCTTAACGCCGGTCGCGTTGTCACGCTTGAGGATATTATCGATTTTGTCTGGGGGCCGGTTGGAGCAGATAGAGATATGCTGCGTCAACTCGTTCACCGCCTGCGCAGCAAGATCGAACCAGACCCAACCAACCCGATATATATCGAAACGGTCCCAAGCATTGGCTATGGCTTGATCGTAGAATCTGAAGCGAAAGACTAAACCAGTTGCTATACTGAACCCAGAGGAAACCGGCATACCGGGAAGGGGTTTTCGGGGATGTGAGATGACTATAAAGCCATCTGTTTTCGCGTCTTTAGTGTTAGTGGGGAGATTGATCGTAAATGAGAGATGCTATTGTCAGTTATCTAAAAGCTCGCTGGGGCCTGGAATGGATCAGGTTGTACCGTGCACCGATCACATTCACGGTCGCTTCGCAGTTTGTTCGATATATTGCTGTTGATCCAGAGCGTTTACTAACCGACAAAGCCGTTCCGGTTGATATACATGGTATCGGAAATTTATCTGGGCTGATCGCGGGTTCTCTGGCCTCACTCCAGAGAAGCGACTACGGTTTGTACAATGTGCACTACCTCACCCAAACCAATAAAGCCGGTGGCGCATTACTCAATGAATACCTCTGCAAGGAGCTGAGATCACAGGGGACGGAACCGGTAAAATTAACCTGTCAAATAGAACCGGGGCCCCTGTTGGAGATCATCGGCCTGGATCGTTATCCGGCCCTGTCCGCAGAAACGATGTTAGCCCGAACCAAACCACCAGACAGGGCAGCCTACAACTCCTCACAAATTTCCACCGCAGATGCATTTGCTTTTGTGGGCAGCACCGGCAGCGAGATAGTCAACGAACTTTATCGTCATAAAGAAACTGAAGATACCCCCCTCTTACTACTCTATATTGCCAACAACGCAGATAACAACCCGCTTCAAGGCTTACTCAAGGGCAACCATCACAAGAATCTATTCACAATTTGCATGCCGGAATCAATTGCACAGCAGACGGCCTCGGAATCAGGCATAACGGCAGGGAGCATCCACGAATTGACGGCAGCCTTAAGCACCCGGTTTCCCGCCAGTTTCATCGTTCACTCTGATTGTGAGTTTGTCCTGGCCCAGGGAGAGCAGCTCACATCAATCGATATCCCGGCCCCGCCTGATCAACTCTACTTGAGTCGCTTCCTCAGTGGCATTCTTTTAAGCACCGTTACGGACGAATGGCTCCGCCGGTTGGACGGCCCACCAGAACTGGCTATCGACCTGGAAGATCGCCTTGTGCTTGGATACGCACTGGCGGAATCAAATCAATCCGCCGAAACCTTCGTAACGGAACCCGATCTGCTTGACCACTTAGGATTGCTTACCTGCCCGGAGGAAACGCAAGAATCCGAGAGTGAATCTACCCTGACAAAGATCAAGAGAATCTACCAGGCGGCCTGCCAACAAGACCCGGTGCGGCATCTGCATCAACTGGGGCAGGACTCGGATGAGCTGGTGGTATCGGCAGCCGTGGATCGGCTCCAGCAGATCAATGGATTGGAACGCCTGCCCGCCCTTGATGAGGAACGGATAGTCTTTTTAGACCTCGACCTCACATTATTCGATTACACTGCCGCCAGGGAAGTAGGAGCAAAAGCGGCACTCGTCGAACTCCCCACTTCCGTTCCCCTGCCGCAAGCATTAGCCGTCTACAACGAGATTGTGAGCTACTGGGAAGCCCTGGAGATGATCGGAATCCCGAATCTCCGGCGGGTGTGGAACGCCGATATTATCTACTTCCTGGTGTATGTACTGTTATCAAAGCGCATCTATCCCCGGATCAATGAACTCTTTTCCCTTTTTAGCGAATTAGAACAAAAGAATACCGGCCAACTCTCGGCTGAGGATGTCTTAAACAATTCGGATTTGGGCAAAGATTTCCTCGAAGCACTGAAGCTGGCCCGGCAGGATGTCCGGTTGCAACAACGGGTTCGCCGCGCCTATATCCGGTTCGAACATGCTACCGACAGGCTGGAACCTTTCAGCGAAACCAGGGATATTCTTTTAACGCTCACCAAGATGAAAGGATATCATGTCTTTGTCGTCACGGAGGGATACCTCAACATACAATGGGAGAAGATAGAAAAGCTCCGGTTAGATGACCTCGTGACCCCCACCAACCTGATCGCCACCGATGGCTTAGCCACTCAGCCGGTTATACTCAATGCCCTGACACAGACAGAAAGACAACTCAAACAAGAACCGGCAGATGACCGGCAAGAACTTCAGCTTGAAGCGGTCGAATTTTTTAGAAGCCTGTTTGATTTCTTCCACTACAAAAGAGACCGGCACTTCTATCGACACGCTCTGCACGTTGCCGTCAGCCAGATTATCCACAAAACAAACCAGAATCAGTTTGCCAATGTTTCAACCAATGAGTGGGAGCATTGTAAACCGATCAAACTCGCCAGTGTTGGCGACCGCTATACCAACGATATTCTGCCGTTGGTTCAACTCCTGGGAGAAGAGCGGTTATTATCGGTCAGGATGTTGTATGGCAAATACATCAATGAGGATATCCCGGCGGATTCTCCCATCCCGGATTGGACGGTTTCGAGTTTAGTGTCGGCGCGGAACTTCCTGCTGCAAGATGCTCATTGGGCCGATAAGCTGCCGATTGCCCGGCCTACACATTTCGAGTTTACCATCAGAGAAGAACAACTGCCCCTGGCGATCACCGGCCTGGCAATGCCATTTGCCATATCGTCGATATGTAAGGCATTATTGGAGGACTACGGGCTGTCTCAGCCTGCTATTCGGAAATTGCAGAAACAGGCAGTCACAGAACTCCGAAAGCCATCTTCATCTGTACCTTTGAAAAATCGCTTATTCAAGATGCTTGGATAAGCTTTGATACTATAATCGCACCATCTTTGAACGAAGGGTTAACGAACGAGATGACTAAAAACCGTGACGACATGCCTCACTGGATTTTTTGGCTGGTCGGCGCAGCAATTATAATCATAGCCATATTAGCCAATCTCATCGGAGGAAGCACCTGGGAACTCATCTCTGAGATTGCCTTAAATATCGGCATTACGGTTGTTGCAGTCAGTATTATTGATTGGATCTGGCGGCGCGTCGGGGGCGATCCCCTGATGAATGCCATCGATGAGCTGCGGAGCGCGACAACACTCCTGGGCGACCTGCGCGATACCGGGTTACGGAGAGTCTTCATCAGCCGTGCAGATGCGATTGAGCGAATGAATCATTTCAAAGTCAGAATCGCCCAGGCGAATCAAGTAGATATGATGGGAATAGCCCTGGGTTCAAGATGGATAAATGATCCGAGCTTTCAGGAAGTGATAGAAAAACGGAGTGCCAGCGGCAAAACGCAGTTTCGGATCATGGTGCTTGATCCAGAAGCTCAGGCAACAGCACAGCGGGCCTTTGAGGAAGATAAGATAGAAAGCCAGCGGATCGCGGCAATAGCAGGTAAAACTCTCGGCATTCTCTCAGAGATAAAGAAACGTCTGCCAAAAGACAAACGCGATGCGCTGCAAATCAAGGCAATCGATCAGACCAACATCTACTGCTCGGTAATCCGGGCAGATGACCAAATGTTAATCACCAAGTATATTATGCACCTGACCGGTTCGAATTCAGAAACACTGGAAGTCGAGGGGGCAGATTCCTCGTTGTTTAAACTCTACAGTGCGGAGTTCGACCAAATGTGGAAACGTGCGGCTGACTGGCCGGGATAATCTCATCCGGCCTGAGGGCCATTAACACGAGTGTTTTTTGTGAGGGGAACCATGAGTCAAACAACAGAGAAAATCGCGTTTGGAACCGACGGGATTCGTCAGACGGCAGGAAGTTGGCCGCTTGATTTTAAAGGTCTCCACCAGATAGGGCTTGGCATCGGCAAGTATCTATCAGAAAAAAGTGAACACCCCCGCGTGGTGATCGGGCAGGATACAAGGACATCGGGCGATTTTATATTATCAGCCCTCTGTTCCGGTCTCCTCTCCTGCGGGATTGAGGTGACAGATGTAGGTGTCATCACGACAGCCGGAATTGCCTTTTTAGCAAAACATTATCAACAGGATATCGGCATTGTAATTTCTGCCTCTCACAATCCCTGGACGGAGAACGGCGTTAAGTTGATCGGCCCTGACGGTTTCAAACTGCCGGAACAGGCCGAAATAGACATCGAGAATGCCATCAATTCAGAAAACGAAAACAAACTCGCAGGCTTTGGCCGCATCGCGCATAAACCAGAATGGGTTGATGCCTACGTCGATCACCTGGTGGCTCCCTTCGAGCAGCATCCATTTGACAAATTGCGGGTGGTGCTCGATTGCTCCAATGGGGCTGCAAGCTGGATCGCGCCCCGCTGCTTCGAAAGGCTGGGATGTGAAACCACCGTCCTGCATAACCAGCCTGACGGGACAAATATCAACCGTGCCAGCGGCTCCGAAGTCGTGCGGGAACGGCGCGGCGACTTGATCCCAGAAGTGTTGAACCAAAAGGCGCATTTCGGCGCAGCCTTCGATGGGGATGCCGACCGGGCCGTGTTCGTTGATGAGAACGGAAACCTGATAGATGGCGATTATGTCCTCTACATTTTTGGAAAGCACCTTGACGAAAAAGGAGAACTGCCAGGAAAAGCTATCGTAACAACCGAGATGGCGAATTCTGGCCTTGACACATCGCTGGCTCAAATAGGGCTTGATGTCATCAGGACCAAAGTCGGAGACAAATATGTTGTCCGCGAATTACAAAATGGCGGCTACCGGCTCGGCGGGGAACAATCCGGTCATATCATCCTCTTCGACGAAGATCACACGACCGGCGATGGCATTTTTACGGCATTATTCCTGGCACAGATTTTATTGGATACGCCGGGCCATTCACTCAAAAACCTGGCAACCAATCTGATAAAACTCCCCCAGGTTATCGCTTCGGCCTATGTATCTCAGAAACCACAGACTGACGAAATCGACACGTTTGTTACCGAGCAAAATCGCATCATCGATGGGCTTGGTGAACATGGAATTTTAAATACACGCTATTCGGGCACAGAGCCGTTATTCAGAGTTATGATACAGGGCACTGATAATCATTCTCTGGATGAGATCACAAGGGATGCTCTCAAGCTCTGTCGCATTCTACAGACCAACACCGGCGACGCTAACAGCCGCATCGAAATCAAAGACTGTGTTACCGGCGCACCAATTGATGTGTCTCAATACGAATAAACCGCTGCGGCGGCCCGCCAACAAGATAGGAGAAAATAATGCAAAAAATCACCATTTCCGATATTAAATCAGCCTCCTGGATCTGGTCTCTCGACACAATCGAAGCCTGGGTTAAAGACCTGTCCACAGACCCTTCTGATATTGCCGTTGGATTCTGCTCGCTGAAACGTTGGGTAACCGAGCATGTCGAAGAAACCGGAGCCTTTGAGCACGGCCTGGCGCTAAGTGATGTGTTCCTCGACGAGGTCGAGAAATGGCTGTCGGCGGATAATATCAGCGATGCCGATCTCAGGCTGGTCTTTGGCATCTTGATGACCATGCTCGGGGAATTTGGGCCATATCGCTATGAGACGAAAAAAGACCCCTCGCGAGAAATATGGAACAGCATACTTGGCCCATTCGAAGAACTTAGAATCAAAACCGTAAAGGTCGCGAAAGCCCTCTTTAACCGGCCTGAATTCGACCTGATGCGCGAGAGCGTTGAAGCTGAGATCATCCCGCTGTTAGACCGGGCCATTGAGGTTCATGGTGATGAGCACGATAAGTACATGCCGTTCCGCATTATCCATATCGGCAATATTGCAGAAAGGCTGCTCGAATTATCCATCTGGCTCAGCTCAGGTGAACAATCGGATGAAAGTGAGCACCTGGTCAACTTGCTCCAGAGTTTCTACGAATTAAAGTACCCCCGGTTTGGCACATCCGGGCTGCGCGGACGTTGGGGCGTTGATTTCACCGAGGTTCGCGCCCGGCGGACAGCCCAGGCGATCTGCCAGTATTTAGCCGATATCGATATCCCTGGACACGTCATCCCCAGCGCCCAACAGCTCACCGGCAAATGGATTGTCGTTGGTTATGACGGCAGGCGTAATTCTCCAAGAGTCGGCGATTGGCTGGCCGAAACCGCCCTGGCAAACGGGTTCCCTGTCTATATATCGAGCCGCCCGACGCCAACCCCTGCAATCTCCTACTTTGCCACTCATTACGTCGGCATTGATAATGTCGCGGCTATTCTCAACTGTACGGCCAGCCATAATCCTTCTGACTGGCAGGGGATCAAATTCAACCCGCGCGAAGGCTATCCGGCCCCTACCCATCTGACAGATATCATCGCCGCCCGAACCAACGAACTCCTCTTGCTGGATGTAGATGTGCCTGCCGCCAGCATCGAGGAAGCCGAAGCAGAGGAACAATATAAAAGATACGATCCCATTGCCAACTACTGGAATTGGATTAAGAATAACGGCAATGATAACCTGAGAATCCCCGTTAACTTTGACCAGATTCGGGACTACTTCAAAGATAAGCTGGTCGTGATTGACGAGATGCACGGCGCAGGCCGGGGTTATATGGGCAGCATCCTCGGTGAACTGGGTATCCCCCACAAATTAATCCACACCGAGCGCGATATTGATCTGGGCGATCTGGACTATGCCAACCCGGAACTGCCATACATCATCCCCCTGATGGAAACCGTCGAGGCAGAAGGAGCAGACCTGGGGCTTGGGATGGACACCGATGCGGATCGCTTCGGGGTGGTTGACGTTGGTGGAACCTATTATCGGCCCAACCAGGTACTCGCCATGCTGGCCTACTACCTGGGCTACGAACAGGCTTTAGAGGGGAAGTTGGTCATTACCCAAACCGGGCTCCCCATGATCAATGCGATTGCCTCTAAGTTCCCCAACCTGGAAAAGCCAAAGCCCAACGTGATCCCGGCCTATGTCGATCACGCCTTTTATAAGCGCCGTGTCGGTGAGCGGGAAGACATGGTCTTTGACAATGTATTTGTGGTCCCGGTTGGCATCAAGTACATCGTTGAGATTCCCCGGTTGGATGATGAATACAAACTCATCCCTGAAGACAAGTTGGGGACTCACTGGATGGATAAGCTGATTCTCGGCGGTGAGGAAAGTTCCGGTTTAACTACGCGAGGCCATATCCCGGATAAAGACGGGACTTGGGCGAATCTGCTGATCATGGACATGATCGCATACTACCAGAAGCCTCTGGCCGAAATCTGGGACATGGTTACCAGTCTTGATGAGGGCTGGGTGTCCTATGGTGGCCGCAGAGATGTTGACGCAAGCGACCGCGCCAAAGAAAATCTCATCAGCTACTATCTCGATGAGTTCAAGGGCGTAAAATCCGGAGAAAAGACTCTGGCCGGATATCCGATCCTTTATGCTGGCGGCGTGCGGTACGACCTCGTAGAAATCTTCCTCGGCGATGAAACCGGGCAAATGCGTAATTTCTTACGGATACGCGCTTCGGGAACGGAGCCGATCAACCGCGTCTACACCGAGACCACCGATCCCGACTTATGGGAAGAACTGCTGGGCATTGTCCTTACCAAACTTGACGAATTCACGATCAAGGAAATCGAAGAGTCCTATCGTATAGAGCGCGTGGCAGATATCCTTGCGACCACAGGCCCCTGGGATTGGGACAACGTGTGGCAGGCAGTAGAAAGTAAACTTCAAAAAGAAGGCTGGACAAAAGCCGCCCTGAAGGAAGCACTTGACTCCAAGCTCCC
>JBNKDD010000029.1:0-32414 GCA_050288085.1 Anaerolineae bacterium | reverse complement strand
GTTGGTGCCTGTGAAGGTAAATAAATCGGCGCTGGCATAAGCCTGGGCTAACTCCTCACCAAACAGGTAGCCGGTGAAGTATGCTCGCTCACCAAATAACATTTCCAGGTCCGAACGAGCTTCTCCATCACCAACGATGGTTAAAGCAACGCCCTCAAGTTTTGCCACCTTTGTCAGTAAGTCAATGCGCTTTTCCGCCGCCAGTCGTCCCACGTAGAGAACCAACAGACTGTCGTCTGGGCGACCGGCCAACAACTGCTTGCGCATCTCATCAGATCGCCTGGTGGGGGAGAAGCGTTCGGTGTCAACCCCGCGCCCCCACAGCCGCAGGCGCTCAAATCCCCACTCTCGAAGTTGCCGGATAATGGTGTGGGCTGGTGCAAGCGTCAAATGTGAGGCGTTGTGGATAGCGCGTAAGGCAGTCCTCACCGGTTGATACAACAGGTTCAGGCCATATTGGGTGGTGTAGCCGGGGAGATCGGTCTGGTAGTTTGCTACGATGGGTAGTTCATGGGTTTGAGCATACCAGATACCGGCCATGCTCAATACCGCCGGGCTGAACAGGTGGATCAGATCGGGCTTGAACTCATCTAGATGGATGTTCACAATCGGGCTTGGGAAACCCACCTTGGTCTCAGGCGCAAAAGGCATCTCTACTGAGGGGACACTAATCACCTGGCTGGGACCTAATTGTTCAGGGGTGTTACCATTGTTGTCCGGGGTGAAGATGATCACCTCACGCCCGCTTTGTTGTAGATGCCGGGTGACCAATACAGCAGTTTTGGAAACGCCGTCTATTTTGGGGAGAAAAGCTTCAGCGAAGATCGCGACTCGCTTGACTGGCTCAAAGATTAAGGCCCTGTCAATCGGCTGGACCTGAAACTCATCACCGGGCCGCAGTCCCTGTGCGAGAAATTTCTCGGTGGCGTTAGGCTCTGGCCGTTTTATTGTTTTGTTAGATTGACTGATCATGAGGTACTGTCATAAGTTGTTATGCTAACCTTATGTCTTTTTCTAACGGCATCTGATGATATTCATTCGTAATTCGGCTCAGATTGTAACATAGAGCAAAAAACTGTAGAAGTAGTAATTCATTTTGGGCGATATGGCCCTGGATTGGGGGAGAAAAAGTTATGTTCAGAATTGGCGATTTTTCCAGGTTGAGCCAGGTTTCGATCAAAACGCTCCATTACTATGACGAAATCAAACTATTAAAACCGGCCAGGGTGGATAGTTTTACGGGTTATCGGTACTACTCGGCGGAACAACTTCCCCGGCTTAACCGGATTCTGGCACTCAAAGACCTGGGACTGTCATTGGATGACATCGCCCGGCTGCTTGATGAAGATCTCCTTCCAGAACAGATCAGGGATATGTTCCGTATGAAGCAGGCTGAAATCCAAAACCGGCTGGAAGCAGAGCAAATGCGGCTGGCGCGGGTCGAGGCCCGACTCCAACAAATCGAGCAAGAGGGCGAAATGCCAGTCTACGAGGTGGTTGTCAAAACTGTAGAACCGCAAAAGGTGGCGGCGGCACGGGAGGTAATTCCGACCTATGGGCATGTCGGTCTGCTGCTTGACCGGATATTTAAATATCTCGACCAAAACAGGATACAGCCTGTTGGCCCAGCGGCATCGATCTACCATGATCAAGGTTATCGTACAAAAGATGTGGATGTAGAAGCGATTATCCCAATCAATGGTTCGCCACCAGATGGTGATAAAGTCAAGATATTCGAACTGCCGAAGGTTGATATGATGGCGGCTGTGATCCATCAGGGCGGCTATGAATCAATTGGTGGGGCTTACAATACGGTCACGGTATGGCTGGAGCAAAATGATTGCCAGGTCACCGGGCCAATTCGGGAGATTTATATACAGGGGATGGGAGGGAACGACGATCCTTCCACGTTTATAACGGAAATCCAGGTCCCGGTTGAGAAAACCTGAGGTGATTATAGGACTCACGGCTTGCTGCGATTCCTATAATCACCTTGCACACGGCCTGTCAGAAATCTCGTTTGCGGAAAACCAATATAGTTCCTAGCAATGAGATCAGTGTATAGATTACCGAGTAGATCGCAAAGGCATCTGTAGGCTGGCTGATAACGGAAAAGGGTGTCACGCTTGCGCCCAGGGATTGGGTAGGCTGCATCAACCCGGCGGCATAGCGCCACAACGCTTCGCTTGGCATCAACAGGCTGGAAAGGATACCCAGATCGGTTGCCGTTTGACTGCCCATGATTGTTCCGATCTGCTCTACCCAGCCCCCTACAAAAGCCAGCCCGTATAACATAAAGACCACCACGCCATTTGCCAGCGTGGGGAAGATCGAACTCCCCAGCAGCGTAACACTCAAGATCGCCAGACCTTCTAACACCATAACCAGTATTCCACTGACGACATTAGACGGGCTGTAACCGCTGATAAAGTAGACTGATAGAATCACCCCTGTTGATAGGATGAACGTATACAGCGTGATCATGAAGGCGTGGCCTAACCACTTCCCCACCACAATTTCCCAGCGCTGGAGTGGTTTGGAGGCAATCGTATGGATGGTAGAGGTTTGAATCTCGGCTGAAATCGTGCCAACTGAAGTCAGTACCGTTACCATCACTACCAGAAAATTTACCACATACAGCCCGGCCATCATGAAGCCATTGGCAAACTGGATACCAAACATGGGTGCGGCAGCGATCCCGGTTACATTTTCAGTATAGTCTTTCCAGGCGAAATAGTAACCAACTGCAAACAAAGCAATAAAAGCAATTCCTAAACCTAACCCAATCCACAATAGGCGGCGTCTCTGAGCTTCACGAAAGGTCAGGAGGGTAATCACCCCAATCTGGTGAAATGATCGAGAGGTCATAGAGTTTCCTCCGCTGCTGGCTGCATGATCTGGACAAACAGTTCTTCCAATGATAAATGATGGGGGGCGAAGGCATAAACATTCAGACCCTGCCCGACCAGCCAGGCATTTAATTCTGGCAGCTTATTCTCACCAGAGAGGGCCAAGCTAATCTCACGCTCTCCGACCTGATCAACGCTATCGCTCCATTGATTAAGATCGGCCAACAGTTCGGGTGTTACTTTGTCCAGCCGCACCTGTACGCGCACCAACCCACCGGATAGTTCGTCAATCGTCCCCGCCTGTATGACCCTACCCTGCTTGATGAAAGCAACCCGCCCACAGGTTACTTCTACCTCGCTGAGTAAATGTGAGTTGAGGAAGACCGTTGTGCCCTCGGCTTGTGCTGCCCGGATCACGTCTCGCACAAGCAACCGCCCGAAAGGATCTAAGCCAGAAGTTGGTTCGTCCAGAAAAACCAGAGCCGGGCGGGGCATGAGGGCCATCGCCAGGCCAATCCGTTGGAGCATCCCTTTGGAAAAGGTGTCGAGCTGTTTGTGTGCAGATGCAGTCAATCCGACCAGTTTAAGCAGGATAGGGATGCGAGCAGAACGATCGGCTTTGCTCATCTCATAAAGCTGTCCATGCAGATCAAGAAACTCGCTGGCCCGCATCCACTCGTGGAAGCGGAAATGCTCCGGCAGGAAACCCACTTCGGCACGGGATGACGTGGTGCCAATCGGTTTACCTAACAGCAACCCGCTCCCGGCGGTGGGATGAACCAGGCCCAGCATCATCTTGATGGAGGTTGTCTTACCGGCCCCATTTGGGCCGAGGAAACCAAATACCTCACCGCGTTCTACCTGCAAGGTGAGGCCCTCTACGGCGACTTTACCTTCGCCAAATACTTTCCGTAAATTAAAAGTTTCAATCGCAGTGCCCATACTCAAAATTATACCCTTTCAGGTGCTACCGCTAAATAACACAAACAGGTGGGGCAATTAGTCTGCCCCACCCGTATAGAGGTGAAAAAACTATGGCTCTATTGAAGCGACTCGATAAACTCTAGCAATTTGGTAGAGTTGGTGTCGTCGGCAGCAACGTAAACCATGCCACCTTTCTGCCACAAGATGGAGTTGGTGTTGCTGGCCTCGCCATCCGAGCCTTCTTCCCATGCCCCATCCATCAACAGTCCTGTCGTGCCGTCAACACTGACTTCCTGAATAGAAGCCAGTGTAGTGGCCGGGATGGGCAGGATAAGTGTGGACGTCCAATCGATGTTGGCGCTCATATTGGCTGCTTCTTCAGGGGACATACCAAGCACCTGTAACATGGCTTCGCCAAGCTGCTGCATGTTTACGCCATCTGGCACATCAGCCGTTGGGCTGGGAACCTGAACGATCTGGAATTCTGAGTTGGTATCCTCATCGTAGTAGGTCAGGCCAATACTTGACGGCATAGTGAAGGTGAACGGCTGTCCGTCAATATTATCCGGCAGCAAAGTTGGATCAAGACCGAGCGTGGTGAACACCTCTTGCAGTACCTCGATATCCGGGGTGTAACGCACCTGGAGCGGTCCTTGAACAACAATCTCGGTTGGCTCACCATAACCCACTGGTATGCGCGGGGTGAAACCGGCTTGAGCTGCCGCCTCATCGACTGAACCGACGTGTACAGGCTCGCCTGGGTCCTGTAGAACTTCTTCTTCGCCGAAGAATAGATTTTCGTCAATCGCTTCAGATATTTCATCAAGTCGCTCATCTTCTACATTGACAATAACGAACTTCTCGACACGGAAGATGCTCAGTAGATCACTGGCGAACGCGCGTACCGGGGCCAGTGAGAAGGTTGCCGTTAACGCGGCTACGGAAGCAATTCCCACCGCGATACGCTGTGCTCGTTTACTTTTAATAAACATCCTTTTCTCCTGTTTACTCATCATATCATTGCGTTGGAAGGCGGCCAGAGCCTGCCTGGCATTAGGTTGTTCGAATGCGTTCGGCTTGAGCGCCGACAGCATATCAGTAGTGAACTCCCTATCCTCAGCCAGTGTCTCCAGACGCTTCTGGCAGGTCGGGCAGGTATTAAGATGAGCTTCAACCGACTGTTTTCTTGATCCAGTTACCTGTCGATCTCGATATGCCAACAATACTCCGTCATTTAGATGGCGCATCATAACTCCCTACCCTCCTCTTTCTGGTATGCTGAGCGGAACGCTTTCTGGGCACGCGCTAGCAACGTCCCTACCGATCCGGGGGCTATGCCCGTGATTTCGGCCATTTCCTTGTAACTAAAACCGGTCTCTCGCAGGATCAACAGCTTGGCTGCGCGTGGCGGTATCTTTGATAACGCGGCGCGGACACGCTTTTGAGTCTCGCGGCGGCTGACTTCCTCTTCCGGTTGGGCTGGGGTGGGTGTGTCAAGCCCGACGATGCGCTCGCGCTTTTCACGCCGCTGCTCCGACCTGAGGGCGTTGTAACCGGTGTTCAACGCGACCCGGTAAAGCCACCCGGCGATGTTCTCATTGCTATGGAGCGGAAGCTTGTACAGCTTGAGAAAAACCTCTTGCGCCAGGTCTTCCGCTTCGTGGCGTGTGCCGGTCAGCCGGTAGAGTACGCCATAGACCATATCGTAGTGCCGGGCAAAGAGGATTTCGAAAGAGTTCGTATCCCCTTCACGGAACCGGCTCAAGAGCAAAGCATCCGTTATAGGTACCATGTTTGAAAGATCGTCCTCGCTCATACCATCGTTCATCCTACTAAACACCCCGCAGATGCAATTTATGACAAACCTTCGAATATTTATACGGAGAAAAGGATAAATTTGTCTTTCCATACCTGTCA
Organism: Anaerolineae bacterium; assembly: GCA_050288085.1. Classification (GTDB taxonomy): domain Bacteria; phylum Chloroflexota; class Anaerolineae; order Aggregatilineales; family UBA3940; genus JBNKDD01. The sequence goes on along the minus strand of JBNKDD010000029.1, from coordinate 26,724 downwards.
GAGTGTGGCTCGTTTCAAACGTCGCAATACAAAGTTCGTAAATAACCGGGCCTCTTCACAGCCGAGCAGTAATGCTATCCCCCAGAAGATTGCACCCCCAGCAGCAATACCACCCAGTGTGCCGATATAAACACCCAGGCGCTCGATCAGGGGTAGTCCCGTCCATAACGTAACCCCCATCACAGCAGCGGCGATGCCTGCCTTGAGTAAACTGGTCGCTAACCGTTTAACTTCCAACCCGCCGACGCGGGGTCGGATCAAGATCAGCAGGACAAGTCCTTCGAGTGTGGTTGCGATGGTGTTTGCCAATGCAAGTCCGGCAAAAGCACCCCGTTCCAAACTGACTGGGGAGCCGATCACCCGGATTAGCAGCAGACTCAAACCGACATTCAATGCCATCGCAATGCCACCTACCAGGACCGGAGTGCGCGTATCATGCAATGCGAAGAAGGCGCGGGTCACAATTTCGACCAGTGCATGTGACATCAAACCAGCCCCGTAGAAAATCAGCGCCCAGGCCGCCGCCTGGCTGTCAATCGGGGTAAATTCATTGCGTTCGAACAGCAGGCGGATCACCGGCAGACGCAGAGTGATCAGACCGATGGTGGCAGGCAGTGAAAGAAACAGCACCGATCTGAGTACCTGGCTGAGTGTGCGTTTCAGATCGCCAGTATTACCCTCGGAGACTTGCGCGGAGAAGGTCGGGAAGACAGCGGTCGCGACCGATTGGGCAATCACACCCTGGGGCAGCAGCATCACGATCCAGGCGCGCCATAAAGCGGCAACACTGCCTTCAATCATGCTGGAGGCCAGCGCTGTATTGACCCAGAAGTTTATCTGGACAATCGCCAATCCCAGTACACGCGGTCCCATCAAACGGGCAACCTCACGGACGCCAGGATGCTTCAGGTCAAGCACAGGGCGGAAGGGCAAGCGGGTGGCAATCACACCGGGAAGTTGGACAATGAAGTGCAGCAGTGCGCCGATCACGACACCCCAGGCCAGCCCAAAGATGCCCATCGATGGCGAGAGGAATATTGCCCCAAAGATAATCCCAATGTTGTACATGGCGGGGGCCAATGCGGGCAGTAAAAATCGCTGCTGGGCGTTTAGTAGACCCATTAACAGACCGCTCACCCCAAAGATGACCGGCGTGACGAGCATGATGCGCATCAGCCGGGTGGTGAGAAGCTGGGTTTCTGGATCGAAGCCGGGGGCCAGAACGGTGGTGACAATCGGTAGGGCGAAGATGGCTGCCAATCCGGAGATGACGATCATCAGGAGGGTGAGCAGTGTAAGCACCGAATTGGTCAAGTGCCAGGCATCATCGCGGTTGCCTTTGGTGAGGGCATCGGTGAAGGTAGGGATGAAGGCCGATCCTAGCGCGCCCCCTGCCACTACCAGAAAGATAGTTTCGGGGGGACGGGAGGCGACAACATAAGCCTCGTAAATATTCCCTGCCCCAAAGATTCCGGCGACGATAGCATCACGAACGAGGCCCAGAACCCGGCTCAGGATGAAACCAACCATAACCAAACCAGCCGCTCGTGCAATGCGGCCACCTGAAAGCGCTTGTGATTCGTTTTGTTGTGTCATGATGGGGAGTATAGTCGGTGGGTGTGAGCCAGCCAAGTCATTCAGGCAGCGGTATGCCGACGTTATTCAGTTGACCCTGCGAGGTGATGGATGCATCGCTGGTGGATTTACCGGCAGCGCGGTTGGGTGAGTCAGAGCATGCGCAGAGACATGCGATCTGTTTCCGGTGACACCTGAGTGCGGGTGTGTCACCGATTGCCAAGCAATAAGGAATGAAAACCACCGCCTGCATTTCCCGGTTTTATGCCGGGCGCTCAGCGACCTTGTGGTATTCAACACTCAAGTCAATAAACCTGGAAATCCTGACAACGCTATGTTTTACTCTCCTTTTCACCAGGGATGGTGCGTCGTGGTAACCTATACCCTCAACCGCCCGTTTCCCTGATGACAGGTGTGGGATACAAGCCGCACCAAAGAGCGAGGGGATCGTGACCTACACGCTTCAACCCTTTAATCGCTTCCGACCACAGCAAGAGCTCGCACCTGCGATAAAGTAGGCAGGTCTGAGACCTACCTCGGCCATATGTTCATAAAAAGAACATATGTTCTAGTATAATAACAGGAGAGAGGGTGAGGTGTCAATCAGAGGTTGGATAGATTGTGGTTATAAACAGGTTGAGGTCGGATAAGTTGCGCGAGTTGGTGCGAGTAGTGTTTTATGGTTACACAACTGCGCCCGAAGTGTAACCATAAGATAGAATGAAAATTACCCCGTGTGGTGTACATGGGGGCAGAAATCACTCACTCTCGCAAGAGCGTCTATCATGCTAGAATCTATCCACGTCATATTGGAGGGAGCTAATCATGCGAAGAATTTTGGGCCTTGTTTGTGTGGTTTGTGTGTTGGTTGGCTGTGAAGGTCCGCCGGCGCCTTCTCCCCCTTTTGACACTCCCCTGCCGACTATCACCGAGACAACGCCGCTTCCAACCGTCACCACATTGCCGACCGTCACCGTATTGCCGACCAAGACGTCCACTTTCGCACCGACGGCTACTCTGCTTTTTGAGCCGATTGAAGGGCCAAGTTACCGGGAGATTGCGCGGCATGATCTGAAGAGCCGGATCGTTCAAAGTGCTCTGTCTCCAGATGGGAGTATGCTGGCTGCGCTGACCTGGGATGGGGTGTATTTATATGATTCCGATACGCTTGAATTGCGCTGGCGTCAGCAAAGACCTGTTGGAATAGTAACCAGTGTCGCCTGGACTGCCGACAATGAACTGTTGTTTATACCCGATTATCCTCCTTACTATTTGTTTGATCATGAAGATGGCAGCACTCTGAAGGAGATAAATAACGAGATCAACAACGGCGCATTCTTTCGCTCTCCAAATGGCAAATATTTTGCTACCTATAATAGTGCTAATGATTTCTCAATATATGATACCGGTACACTGGAACTCCTTTTATCTCTGTCCGACTCATACAACCGCAATGCTCTGGCATGGATGCCTGACGGAGAGCATGTGATCTTCTTCCCAAAGGAAGGTTTTATCGAAATATGGAACGTCAAAAGCGGAGAGATTGTTCAAAAGTTAGAAAACCAATATGAATGGTTTGAGGTACATTCAGCAGGCTTCTCAAGTGATGGGCATTATTTTGCTTGTATTGCATCAATGTATGATCCACAACGCGACAAGCAACTATTGTATCGTGTTATGGCCTGGGATCTGCTCGCGGGTGAACCACTTACCACTGATAGGTTAGATGGCTCGCCATCCGATCATGGTTGGCGGCACAATGAGCACACCTTTACGCTTGATAATGGGATTGTGATCCAGGTAAATGGGTCATCTGCTGAGATGACCATGTTATACGAATCGGCAGTCTATGCGGAAAAGGTTTTTAGATATCAGGACGGATGGTTGGCCGTTCTGATAGATGCCATATTGCGGTATGATAATGACTTCAATCTGATCGATGCGACCATTGGGCATACCAGTGTAGGAGTGAGCAATACCAACAAAACACTTTCGCCGGATGGTCAAATGTTGGCAATAGGTGCTGCAACCCGCTTTTATGTATGGGATATTGCTCGAAATGAGCTGGTTACCGCAGTTACCGATCTGGCGGGCTATGATGGCGGGCATGCCGCATGGTCGCCAGATGGCAAAACACTGGTAATCAGCAATCATATTAAGCGCCAAATATCTTTGTGGGATTCGAATACTCGCAGTATTCAAAAAGTTATTGACGCAAGTTACCATATCTGTTCAGTAGCATGGATGGATAAAGCAACTCTGGCTCTCGCCCTAACGGAAGAGGAAGCCTCGATTTCTGAAGGCGGCTGTGTGATGCAGTTTCTTGCGATTCTCGACATTGAAACGGAGCAGATTATCTATCGTGAGCAACGGTACGCGCACTTTCTCAGCTTTATCAGCTTAAATGATCAACAGCACATCGCTTTCCATCAATGGTCGAATTTAGAGGCAGCAGACGTAACTTCAACGCTGGTGATCTGGGATTTCCATACGCATCAACGCTTGCGAACGATACCTATTGAAAAAAGGGCCAGGGTGTATCCGTTGCAGCATGCTCCAGGTGTCGTTATCGCAGAAACGGGTTTGTTTCGCATGATTGATTTTGATACCGGTAAAGAACGCACCATTAAACTCAATACAACTCGACCGCCCTCTTATGAATTCTATTTACTAGGTGATTATGTTTTGGAATACGATATTGATAATTTAGAAATCAGATGGTATGACCATGATGGTATTTTACTTGAAACCGACGCAATGGAATTTGGCGGCTATTTGGCGGAGGACCCGATCATAACGGATGACGGAAGGATATTTGATGTCGTGAATCCCTATATGGGAGAATACCCCGGCGTCGCACTGATTGAATTGTTTCCACCTGAAAAATAGGGCAAGTGCGGCCAAGGATTCGCCAATAACATTTTTGCAATTAATTGACTGCCTTCTACGGCTAAACACCTTACATTATTGTGCGAGGAAGGCAAGCAATTCATGAATGCTGTCGATTATGTACTCCGGCTGCTCAATGATAATATAGTGTGATGAATAGGGGACTTCTATTAGCTGCGAACCTTCCGGCGATGTGGTTACCCAGTTCTGGTAGAATTCATGACTGGTATCCAAATAATCTTGATAGTCTTCCGGGGTTTTCCCTTTGGGCAACAGGTCGGGGATTTCCTGATCAACACTCACAAGCACCACTACAGGAATATCGGTTGGAGGGTCAAGTTGAACAACCCGAAAAGTGTCCGCGCGGGTTTCAGGTGAGAATTGGGCGTGCCAGTGCCTGGCAAACTGGCGAGTATAGTAAGTTTCTACAACACGCTCAAAGTAGGCAGGGTCGGCGATAGTTTCAGTTGTCTCGGGAGCCATTGCTCCGGCTAACAGGCGAACAAGTCCGGTGTCAATGGCAATATCATCCAGCGGGCCATTCAAACCAATTGGGGAATAATCGACATACCATTGAGCTTCGCGCTCATCAAGGATAGCTCCTTCAGCCGATACCAGTCCGACAACCTCGATTCCTTTGCCCTGATAGCGATCTACGAAATCATATACTGTGAGCATCCCCGCAGAAAAACCGACCAGAATTACGCGCTCTTCGCCAATGGAGGTCAAAACGGTGTACAAATCATCGGCCATTGTTCGGGCCATAATTCGCGGACCAGGATCGCTCCAGGTATAACCAGCCGGATCAAAAGAGATCGTTCTGGCAAACTCGCTGATTCCCGGTTGAACAGCCTGCCAATCCCCGGATGTGCAGCCAAAACAACCTACAAAGACAACCGTTGGTTCGCCAGGGGCTGCCTCCCCCATTTCGTGGATGTGAATGTGACGCCCACCGACATCGATTAAACGGGAGTTGGCAGGCAGCTTTTTTGAAAATACCTGTTTATCTCCTATCGCGGCGTTGACGGTGGTGAAAGTGAGAAATATGATCAGCAAAGCCAGAAGTCCAACTATTATACGAGTCAACCATCGTCTAATAGAATGAGGTTTGTTATCAGTCATCTTTTTTTACGCTCTTTTATAGTTTAAGGAATGCTCCACTGAAAGTCCTACTGGAATTTTAGAGATTATAATCGATTTTAATGCACGAGTCTCCTCGTGTTATGTAAACCTGGGTTTGTACTTTTCACATATCCCTCCCCTACATCGAACCTGATTTTAAGACTGGTTGATTATTGGGAAAACTATCTACCGGCTCTAAAAGCGTGTTGCCTGCTTTCCCGGCAATTTGTTATAATCGCCGCATGTGCCACCCTAGCTCAATCGGCAGAGCAGGCGCTTCGTAAGCGTCAGGTTGTGGGTTCAATTCCCACGGGTGGCTTTCGCCTCGGAAAGTGATCCGGGGCTTTTTTTCTGAGTCAGTCTATGGGAGAATCCAATGACGGAAGAAAAAAGGCAACCACGCCCGATCACCATCGGTGTAGCAGGAGGGAGCGGTTCTGGCAAGACAACAGTAGCCAGAGTGATATTGGAGCAGATTGGAATCGATCATATTGCTTATATCCCTCACGATGCCTACTACCACGATCTTAGCGACCTGCCCCACGATCAACGCACCGCTGTTAACTTCGACCATCCTGATTCACTCGATACCGAATTGTTTATTGAACATATCAAAACCTTACAGCGTTTTGAGCCTATCCAGATGCCGGTCTACGATTTCTCACGGCATGCTCGCACAGAAGAGGTTATCGTTGTTGAGCCGCACCGCGTGATCCTGGTGGAAGGTATATTGATCTTTACTGAACCCCGCCTGCGTGAGTTGTTGGATATGCGAATTTATGTCGATACGGAAGACGATGTGCGGTTTATCCGGCGATTACAGCGTGACACGGTCGAGCGTGGCCGGACGATGGAGTCGGTGATCAACCAGTGGATGCAAACCGTCCGTCCGATGCATCTTGAATTTGTTGAGCCAAGTAAACGATACGCACATGTGATCATCCCCGAAGGTGGGCGAAACGAAGTGGCGATGGATATGGTCATCACACAAATACAGGCTCTCCGCAAGAGGGTCAAGAAGCAGGCCAAGAAGCAAAGGTAAAAAGACTCATGAGCGATTCCCCCCAACCCGAAGCCGACTCTTTTGAGGATCAATCTTTCGGAATCAAGCATATCCTGTCGATCTTGTTTGCGGTCGGCGTGACGGCGCTAATCTTTATCTTCCGCGAACATCTGCGCAATCTGGATCACCTGGCCTATGTGGGCGCTTTCCTGGCAATGTTAATCGGTAATGCAACGGTGATTTTGCCGGTTCCGGGGTTGATCTTTGTGTTTGCGTTGGGGGCCACCTTAAATCCCCTGCTGGTTGGGTTGGTTGCCGGGCCGGGCGCGGCAATCGGTGAGATGACCGGGTACCTGGCCGGGTACGGTGGCAGCGCTGTCATCGATAATTTTAAACTCTATCACCGGATCAAAAAATGGATGGAGCAACACGGCGTGATCGTGATCACCCTGCTGGCGGCGATTCCCAATCCCCTGTTTGATATGGCCGGGATTGTGGCCGGGGCGCTGCGGGTCAAGTGGTGGCAGTTTTTGATCGCGGCCTGGATCGGTAAGACCATTCAGGGGGTGCTGGTGGCTTATGCCGGGGCACTGTCGCTGGGCTGGGTAGAGCAATTCCTCAGATAGTTAAGATCTACAATTTTATAATTGGTCTTATTTGGTCCTATACATGGACTTATCGCTGCGTTACACTGTAGGTGAACGATGACCGCTTAGTGGTCATTCAGGGTACACCAGAGGTGGTGATAAGGTCAGTATCATGTTGGCATTTACACTGGATCGAGATGGCGAAGAACCACTCTATCTGCAACTAAAACGGCATTTCATCCAACAGATCGAGGATGGTATCCTCGTTCCGGGTGACCGGCTGCCAGCCAGCCGTGACCTGGCGGATCAGCTTGGCGTGGCGCGGATCAGTGTCGTGACGGCTTATGAAGAACTCAAAGCTGAAGGCTACATCAGTGCTCGTGTTGGTCGTGGAACATTTGTCGCCGAGCGGGAATTTGAATTCCCGGAATTCTCCGTCAGTGCCCTGACCGGGGCTGCCCGTCGTCAGAATGCCGCCCTGCGTGAGATGCTTCGATTGGCAGCCCGCCCCGGTGTGATCGACTTCGCACAGGGTATCCCCGCGGATGGCTTCCTGCCGGTGGATATGATCCGGCAAGCGCTTGATGAGGTGTTGGAGCGCGACGGGGCCGCTGCTATCGCTTATGAGGAACCGGAAGGCTACCAACCGCTCCGGGCGGCGGTCGCTAAGATGGTCACCCGACTGGGTATCCGGGCCACTGCCGACGAGGTGTTGATCACGGGTGGCTGTCAACAGGCGCTTGACCTGGCCGTGCAGGCGCTGCTTAATCCGGGTGATGTGCTGCTGACGGCCAATCCGACCTACCCCGGCATCCTGGATATTGCGCGGGCGCGGCATATCATCCCAATCGGTGTGCCGGTTGATGATGAGGGGATGCAGGTCGAGATGCTTGAGAACCTGATCATTGAGCATCGCCCCCGCATGTTATACCTTGCTCCAACCTATCACAACCCAACCGGAACGGTTATGCCGCTCCATCGCCGCCGCTACCTGCTCGATCTTGCCTCACGCTACCACCTACCGATTCTGGAAGATGGCGTCTACGAGGATTTGACCTACAGCGGGTCGCCGCCGCTGCCTCTCCGGGCATTGGATGAAAATGGGTTGGTGTTATATGCAAGCAGCTTTAGCAAAATACTGCTGCCCGGTATGCGGATCGGTTATCTGCTGGCGGGAGGGCGACTCTACCGGCGGCTGGCGCGGGTCAAGCAGGCTGCTGATGTTTGCACCCCGGCCCTGAATCAACGGGCGATTCACGTTTCGTTGGAGAATGGGCAGTTGATCGAGCACCTGGTGAACGTTCAGCAGGACTGCCGGGTGCGATACGAGAAAGCACTCCAGTCTATGGGCCAATATCTACCAGAAGCGGCCTGGTCTGAACCGGCGGGCGGGTTGTACCTGTGGGCTGAACTGCCGCCTGATGGCCCAACTGCTACCGAACTCTACTTACACGCGGTGCGGTCTGGGGTGTCTTTTGCGATGGGGCCGTTGTTTTATGCCGATGGACGGGGGACACATCATATGCGGATCAATATGGTCGTCCACCCGCCGGAGGTCACACGGGAGGGGATCAGCCGTCTGGGGGCTGCCTGGCGAGAGTTAGCGGCGGGTTATTCTCTGCCGCAGCGACAGCCATCGACACCGTTTATGTGAGGGGGATACGATACATTGACGAAGCAGCAAGTTAACGATTATGAGGCGCTGGTAAATGTCCGGCGAAGCGACCGGGCTAAAGACGATGCCTGGATCAAAGCTTTTTTGAAGCGCGGCGCTTATGGTCAGACGGCAACGGTGGCTGATGGACAGCCGTTTATCAACACTAATCTGTACATTTATGATGAAGCTGCCCACGCGATTTACATACACACCGCCCGCACCGGTCGCACCCGCGCCAACATAGAAGGGGATGATCAGGTGTGCTTCAGTATCAGTAAGATGGGACGGCTGCTGCCTGCCAATGAGGCCCTGGAATTCAGTGTCGAATATGCGAGTGTAGTGGTGTTCGGGCAGGCTTCGATTGTTGAAGATAATGACGAAGCCCGACATGTTTTACAACTGCTGCTCGATAAATACGCCCCACATCTGCGGCCCGGTGAGGATTATCGCCCGATCACCGCTGATGAGATTAAACGGACTGCGGTCATCCGGATTGATATTAAAGCCTGGAGCGGCAAGCAGAAGCAGGTCGAGGCGGATTTCCCCGGCGCGTATTTTTATGAAGAGAAATTAAAAGCTTCTGCCAAATAACAAATAAAAATGGCGTGCGTGTAGATGTTTTTTTGAGAGGACAACCAACGATGAAATTTGATTTAAATAACCCACGTACCCTGGCAACCACCGCGATCATGACGGCGTTGGTGCTGGGATTAACCCTGGTGCATATCACCACCACCCCAACCGGTGGGTATATCCACTTTGGGGATATTGCTCTTTATTTTGCCGCCTTCGCTTTTGGTCCCTGGGTTGGGCTGATTGCTGGAGGTTTCGGCACCGCGTTAGCCGATGTGCTTGGCGGATACGCCAGTTTTGCGCCGTTGACCCTGATCGTTCACGGCCTTCAGGGATTTGTAGCCGGGCTGATCGTCTACCGGAGCAAATCATCCTGGCGGTTAGGACTTGGTATTCTGGTCGGTGGGCTGATCCTGGTGGGCGGCTACTTTGCGGGCGAAGTAATGTTCCCCCAGCTGTTTGGCGGCTTTGCGGCTGCGCTCGGTGAGGCTCCGGGTAATGCGGTTCAAGGCTTGTTTGGGGCACTGGGGGCAGTGATTTACTTAGCAGTCGCACGGGCTTACCCGCGTCTGCGGCAGGTTGACGATCCGGCGGTGTGATGATCCGCGTTGACTCGTTATCGTTCAGTTACCCGCCTGTTCTCCCGGATGGCGAGCGGGTTAGTATTCTTGATCAGGTATCCTTTGCCGTGGAAAAGGGAGCATGCCTGGCTGTTACAGGATCGAATGGCTGTGGCAAGACAACACTCTGCCTGGCGACAGCGGGGTTAGCCCCTCGCCTGACCGGGGGAAGGCTCACCGGGCGGATTGAAGTCGGCGGGCATGATGTGCAAACCGAGCCAACCGGGTCACTGGCTGACCTGATCGGTGTAGTGTTTGAAGATCCAACCGGGCAACTTTTTAACCCAACGGTCGAAGAGGAGATCGCCTGGGGGTTGGAAAACCTGGGTCTGCCACGCGAGCAGATCGGGTTACGTGTCGAACAGGCATTAGGACAGGTTGGGTTGGAAGAGGTGTCACGTCGCCAACCACCAGAAACTCTATCCGGGGGGCAGCAAAGACGGCTGGCATTGGCAGCGGCCCTGGCTTTGAACCCGGCTGTGCTGATTTTGGATGAACCATCCGGTGGGTTGGCTCCTGCCGCCTGCCTTGAGATGATCGATGTGCTGCGCCAACTACGCGAACAGCATCACCTGACTATTTTCCTAACATCGACCGATCCCAATTTGATTGCAGCCCTGGCAGACGAACTGATCCTGCTTGAATCAGGCCGGATTTCGGCGCAAGGAAAACCGCAAGATATTTATACCGGCCTCGATCAATCACTGTTTCCGGGAGTTGAAATTCCCCCGGCCAGCCGGTTTGCTCATACGGTCAATCATCAGCGGGCCGATCTACACCTGAGTTGTGTGACGTTGGAGCAAGCGGTTGAGCAGACTCGTTCCCATCCGCTCAATGGGCATCAAGGGGAGGTGGCGTCTGTTATATACGCAGAACGCCGTAAGGACGCTTCGCGAAGCGCTCCCACATCCCCGGCGATTGAGCTAGAAGCCGTATCCTTTGCTTACCAGCCGGATCAGCCGATCTTGCGAAATCTCAGCCTGACGATTCCCACCGGGCAGTTTGTCGCTCTGACCGGTGACAACGGTGCAGGGAAAACGACCCTGGCACGGCACCTGATTGGTTTGCTGCGACCAACCGGCGGGGGGGTGTCGGTGCTGGGAGAAAATGCCGCCGGAAAAAATATTGGGCAGTTGGCGCGGCAGGTTGGTTTTGTGTTTCAGAATCCCGAAGTGCAGATATTCCACCCGACTGTGCGGGAGGAGGTCGCCTTTGGCCCGCGCAATCTTGGATTGGGTCAGGCAGGGATTGACGAGATCCTGGAGCAGTTCGCCTTGCTTGATGTAGCTGATTATCCACCTGCCGCTTTGAGCTTTAGCTTGCGGCGGATGGTGGCGCTGGCTTCGATTGCCGCGATGCAAGCCCCTATCCTGATCCTTGATGAGCCGACGGTTGGATTAGATGCCCAGGGCAAACAGCGTGTGATGGGTTGGTTGGATCGGCATCATCAGGCTGGAAATACGATTATGCTGATCACACATGATATGGAATTAACTGCCGCCCATGCAGAACGGGTGCTAGTCCTACACGAAGGCCGGATCGCCGCCGATGGACCTCCCGACGAAATTTTCTTGCAAGGTGATGTAATGGAACAGGCCGGGCTTGAATCGCCATTTTCGATTCAGTATGCCGATCAGTTAGAAACCCCGACCTTAGCCGCCGATCTGACTCCACAGGGGACGGCGTGGGCCTGGTTGGAGCACCTTAAATGACAGCAGCAACCGGATTTTACACCCCCGGCGAGTCGTGGCTTTACCGGCTTGATCCGCGCGTGCGGCTGTGGTTCTCGCTGCTGGGTATCGTACTGTGTATTCTCAGCACCCAAATTAGTGTGCTGGCGGGTGTGCTGCTGTCCGCGCACCTGATCTTATTGCTGGGGCGAATCTCCCCTCACCGGTTGGGCCAACTGTGGAAAGTGCTCTTGCCATTCTTATTGATTATCTTGATCGGGCAACCACTGTTGATGCCCGGTGACGGTGAAGCCTTGTGGCAGCTTGGCCCGGTTCGGATCACCGAAGCAGGGCTGCTGCGCGGTGTGTTGTATGCACTGCGGGTCGGAGCGGCGGCGTTTGTGGCATTGGTTCCGATCCTGACGACTCCGATCAATACTTTAGTGTTGGCCCTGCAAAAAGTCGGGCTGCCTTATACCTGGGGGATGATGATCGGGTTGGCGCTGCGTTATTTGGAGACGATCCAGAAATTGTACACCACCATCTCGGAGGCACAGCAGGCACGTGGCTGGGATGTTTCGGAGGGAGGGATCATCCGGCGGGCACGGGGAGCAGTGCCAGTTCTGGTAGCTGTGATTATCAACTCCCTGCGATTAGGCGATTCACTGGCACTGGGATTGGCCGCACGGGGATTTGGCCTGAAACAGAAGCGGACGACATGGAAAGATATAACCATGCAGCCGCTCGATTGGCTGGCAATGGGAGCTGCAACGGGGTTGTTTGCGATTGGTTTGTGGTTTCTGCTTCAGTGAGTGAACACAAAGCGGCAGACTGTGTCCCTATCAGTCTGCCGCTTATGCTTATACCATTGTCTGTAGAGGCGACCGCCCCCGATACGAATTGTTTTTTATCTAACCGGTTCAACTACCGATGTATGCACATCAAAAACGGGCGGGTTTTCCAGGTGCTTCTTGACCGCGCAAAGTTCAGCCGAACGGATCACAGCGTCTTTGTATTTTTCGGGGAAGTCCGGAGGAACCTCTATATCCAGTTCCACTTTCTCGATCATGCGGGTCAGCGGGTTTGAGAACATCCGCTGCTTGATGCGGATATTTTCGGTCGGCAGGCCGCGCTGCTGGCAGAAGCTCAACACATAAATCCCTGCACAGGTTCCAATTGAGGCCAGGAACAGGCCAAAGGGGGCCGGAGCTGATCCATCCTGGTTGGTCGGGATGACCATATTACCTGAAATCGCGTCAACTCGTGCACCGCCGGGAAAAACTATTTCCATTTCCATAACGTATATCCATCCTCTTTCTGGTTAAATAGCTAGTGTGATGTCTTTTCGTTCACAATCCTTTAGACGGAGTTTTCCCAAAAAGGTTACAGCTATCCGGCAACGTGGTAAACTTTCCTGCTCACCATAGGAGATTCCATGGACGAAAAGCCCTCCAATTTGCGCCTCGAAATTGCCGTTTTTATGCTGGCCCGGCTGTTCTATAACATTGCCTTTCGGATGGTCTATCCCTTTCTCCCGGAGTTGTCACGCGGGTTGGGGGTAGAACGCCAGGCGATAGCAAACGCCATATCTGCCCGTTCTATATTTGGATTATCCGGGCCGCTGCTTGGGCCACTGGTTGACCGATGGGGCCGAAAGGCTGCCATACTTGTCGCACTGGGCATCGGCGGTTTTGCTTTCCTGCTGGTGGCCGTTAAGCCGACTTACGGCGTTCTGTTTGCCGGGTTGATCCTGATTGGCATTGGTAAAACCATTCTTGACCCGTCGATGCATGCTTACCTGGGCGACCGGATTGAATATCAACGGCGGGGGATGGCGATTGGTATTATTGAAATGAGCTGGTCAGGAGCCTACCTGATCGGCATCCCGGTGGTTGGTTGGGTGATAGCCCGCAGCGGTTGGAGCAGCCCGTTCCTGTGGCTGGCCCTGCTCATTCTGGGTTCGGCAGTTGTGTTGTGGCGGCTCGTACCCTCCGATGTCCCCCAGCGTGAAAATCGCCCTTCCCTGGCACAGGGGCTTGGTGTCATTGTGAAGAATCCGGCGGCCCTGGCCGGATTGGCGGTTGGAGTATGTATCAGTGCCAGCAATGAAGTCATCAGCATTATTTACAGTGATTGGCTGGAGCAGTCTTTTGCCCTGTCGGTTGCTATATTGGGGGCGGTTACTGCTGTGATCGGTCTGGCCGAATTAGGCGGTGAGGGATTGGTCGCAGCATTTGTGGATCGGATCGGGAAGCGCCGCTCGGTGATACTGGGGATCGGCCTTAATATCGTGATGGCAGTCTTGCTGCTGTTGTTCGGTCACAGCCTGGTCGGTGCGTTGATCGTCCTGGCCCTGGTTTATCTCACCTTTGAGTTTTCGCTGGTGAGCTGTATTCCCCTGATGACCGAATTGGCCCCAGCCGCACGAGCCACCCTGCTGGCGAGCAATATCTCAGCCCTGTATGCCGGGCGAATGCTCGGTTCGCAGATCGGTTTCCCGCTGTTTGAGGGCGGCGGATTAGGGTTAACGGTTATTTTCGCCGTCCTGTTTGACGTGATTGCACTGGCGGCAGTGCTGCTTTTCATCCACCAGGAATGATCCCTACGGCGGGCAGATCGCCTCATCAGTGGGATTGGATATCACGTAATCCTGGATAGCTTCCTGCCGAGCCTGATCAATGCGAGGTTTGATCTGCCCTTCTTTGATGATTGATACCACTTCATAACCCACAGTATGCCCTCCCTGGTCACAAATCGGGAGGAATCCCCACCCCGCAAAACGATCATCTGCTATATCGAGGACAATGAGCTGGACATCCTCGTCGTTCAGATAAGGTTCAACGTCCTCCCAGGAATCATAATAGGGGACCGGGCCGGGCGGTGGTTCGATCTCCGGGGGCGTGATAACCATCAAATCGGCAGGAAGTTCATCGGCGTAGGAGATATAACGTAAGGCCCAGCTATAGAGGGACGTGTGGGAACTGGGGCGAGGCATCAGTAACCATGCGCCGGGTTCGACCTGTGTTAACAGCGCGTGACCATTCGCGTTGAAGCCTGTGTTGTCGCTCTGATCCACTTCCGGGAAGTTGGTGTATAGACTGGTCAACAGGAAAACCGCCGCCATCGTTATCAATGCACCGGCAAATGTGTTAGCCGCCAGGGTTTGACCTTGCAGCATCAAATGCCGGACATGCGGCTCGGCGATCTCCCAGATCACCAACCCGCCGTAACCGATCAACGGGGCGGAGATAACGTAGCAGGGTGTCAGAAAATCGGGCCAGTCGGGGATGTCGTAGGTCATCACGAAGACATATTCCGCTGCCAGGCCAAGTATCAATATCCAGGCCAGGTTGGAGCGCTTGCGGACGAGTTCCCACCCCCCGATGATCATCAGGATATATCCCCAGGGCATAAATTGGATATTCCACTGCCCAATCGATTCCGGCAGGCGGGCCAGCAGATCGCGGCGGGCCAGCGAGAACATCTGGTTTTTGAACGGGCCGCCGGTCAGGTAACCGGGTAAGGCTTCAATTGAAGGGCAGTAATTGCAAAAAGGCGGGCGGGCTGCTGCCCGGAATGGAATGTAAAGATATTGCGCAGCGGCAGCAACCACAATCAAGCCGATAAAGAGCAGGTTACGCGGGTTGAGCAGTATCGAGCGGTTGGTGATCTCAACCGTGTAGAGGTAAACCGGCAGCAGGAGAATCATGCTAACGTGATTTCCAAAACTTAACGCATAAACTGCTGTCGCGATCCAAAACAGCACCGGTTTGCGGGTCTGGTGCCAGGCCAACAGCAAGTATAAAACCAGGGAAACATACAGGGCATTGAGCGTATAAAGTTCGGTGACACTGGCCTGATACCAGAAGCGGGTCGATACGGCCAGGAAAAGACCGGCAAAAATGCTGGCGGTCAGGTTGTGGGTCAGCCGGTAGGTGGTCAAACAGACCACACCAACCGTCAGGGCAGCGGCGATGGCCGACATCATATTAAGACGATAGGCCGGGTTGGGACCGGGTAAGATCGTCATTGCCATGTGCCCCAGCATCAAATACTGCGGGCTGCCGGGGGGGTGGATCACCCCGCCGACCAGGGAAGCTATTTGCAGCTCCATACTATCCATTGATGGCCCTACGCCGGGGTGTAAAGTCAGCGTGTAAAGGGCCAGTGCTAACAAGGTAACGGCCAATGCAGAGACTAAGGCAATACGGGGAATCGACTCAACTTTTTGGGACACTGAACAGCCTCCAGGTGATTCTGATGGTCGCAATTGTGCCGTGTGTGCAAGGGTTAGGCAAGTGTCCGCGACTGTGCTACACTGTGTCCACTCTGGCAGTTGGGCCATTCTATTAAGGTCCAACTCGGAATTCAAGCTTATGACTGATCCCTACCAAAACCTTGTGCAATATTATGATGTGGAAAATGCCGACCTGGTCGAAGACCTGGCTGCTTATCGACTGCTGTCGGATCGGTTTGGCGGGCCGGTGTTGGATGTTGGCTGTGGAACCGGGCGGGTATCGTTTGATCTGGCGGCTAAAAAAGGGCTGTCTGTGCTGGGGGTTGATAGCTCGGAAGCGATGTTACAACAGGCCCGTAAATGCGCCGAAAAATGTAACCTGACCATAGACTGGGTTAAGGCGGACATCAGAACCCTGGCCCTGGAGAAACAGTTCGGGATGGCGATTTTTGCCTATAATGGGTTTATGCATCTGCTTGCCCAGCCCGATCAGATCGCTGCTTTGTCACGAATTTATGCACATTTGAAGCCGGGTGGTGGTCTTGCGATTGATCTCCCAAACCCGGTTGAGATGTTCCGCGCCGATGATACACCAGGATTGGTGGTTGAGCGGATGTTCACCGATCCGGCCACCAATGAAGTCGTGATGCAGCAGTCTATTGCGGAGGTTGACCGGGCCGAGCAGATCATGCATTTGACCTGGGTTTATGACCGGATCGGGTCGGATGGCAGCGTTCACCGTGACCTGGTTCCGCTTCAACTGCGCTATACAGTGGCTGCCGAGTTGCAATTATTATTGGAACGGGTTGGTTTTCAGGTTGATATGGTGTGCGGCGATTATGAGTTTTCTGCCTATGAGGAAGAAAGCCCTCGTTTATTTGTAGTCGCCACCCGACCAGAGGATGTGACATGAATCGTTCGGTGTGGGTATTGGTGCTGTTAATGCTTGCATTGGCAGCCTGCGGAACGCAGGAACCGACCGTTGTTGGGATTGGCGATATGCTGCCGTCTGGCAGTGGGCCGGTTCTCCCGACAGCGACGCCCCCGGTTACTGTTACCCCGGTTGATACCCCTTTGCCTGCCGAGCCTTCTTTCAACTTCACCACTTACCAGCACATAAGCGGTGTGTTTTCTATCAGCCTCCCTGAAGGCTGGGAAACGTTCGACGAGTCGACCGAACAACAGCTGTTGATCCGGCTATTGCCCCCTGCCGGATATGCCAGCCGTATTGTCGTTGATATTACCAACGAAGGCCCACTCTCCCCGGAGCAGGTTCAGGATCGGCTGACCAGTTATGTGCAGTTACATTACGCGCAGAATCCGGCTTACATTGAGATTAATCGCAGCCTGCTGCCCGATGGACGGTCGCAGGTGAACTTTGCCTACACCGATAACAAAGGTGCATCTGGACAAGAGATCGTTTACATTCAGCAAGCCGGGCCATATTTTGCCGCGCTGCGTATTTTCCTGTCGGATAAGGATACGGCCCAACTTCACACCGCCTTTGAAACCCTGGCAAGCAGCTTTAGTGTTAATGCCCTGGCCGTGTGGGGAAGTCAGGTCGCCGCGATCAACCCGGCAGAACTGCTGCTAGTCAATACGTCACTATGGCGGGATGAATCCGGGCAGACCTATTATATGGGTGAGGTTTATAATACTTCCCCAACAGAGATTGCTGGTATTGAAATCGATATCGCCTTTTGTAATAATGACGGCGTGGTGTTGGCAGAATTTACTCAACCCCCGTCGCTTGATGAGATCGAGTCAGGAGGAACAGGCCCCTTTGCGATCGTTGCTAAGGGATTGACACAGGCAATAACCATCTGTGTGGAACAAGTTAGTGCGGTCCCATCCCGGACGGATTCGCCTCATACAACGGCCCTGCAAGTGACGACCAGTACCAGTTCTGACAAGGACGAGCTCACCGTCCAGGGGCAGGTAACCAATCCAGGCCTGGCGACCGTCAACGATCTGGAAGTGCTGCTGGTGATTTACGACGATGCCGGACAGGTGATCGGGCATGTCGTGCTTGGGTTCGGTGCCGATGGGTGGTTAGAGCCGGGGCAAACCCGTTACTTTGGCTACACTTTCACGGCGTTGGGCGGCGACCCCGCACGGATACGGGCCATTGGCCAGGGTAAAAACTTTGTCTCAACCGACCCGTCGATTGCGCCAACTCCTACCCCCTGACCTGACATACGTTTAACCAACAATCACCGCGAATTACATGACACATGGTACAATTCCCGTCATGGAATCTCGTTTACGGAATTTTGGAAAAGGACTGCTGGCTGCCCTGATTGGGCTGCTGGTGACTCTTCTCGCCATCGAGTTGTTTTTACGCTTTGTCTTTGACCCGCTCGATCCTAAAAATCAGGCGGGCAAAACAGTCGTTACACAAAATCCCGAAGCAACTGCTGCCCTGCACCAGAGTGATCCTACTGTCGGCTACCTGATGGTTCCGAACACGACGGTCGATTTTATCCGTGGACGCGATCAGGCTGTCATTCCGGTACGGACGAACAACCTCGGTTTTCGCGATGATGAAGATTACGACATCGAGCCGGATTCTATGCTGCGTGTTTTACTACTGGGGGATTCGTTAGTCTTTGGAGCCGGGGTTCCCTTCGATGAAACAATCGGCGAATACCTGGAATCGGCGCTAATGGAGCGCTTCCCGGATGAGCCGGTGCAGGTTATGAATTGGGGAATTGCCGGGTACGGCCAGGAACAGGAACGGCGGTTACTGGAATACTTTGATGCTCCGGCCTATCAACCCGATCTGGTGATTGTGGTCATCACCGCCGGGAACGACTTCGGCCAATCATTAGAATTGAATAACCTGGGCGACATTATCGGTCAGCCAGAAATCAGCCCTGAGAATTCCGGTGAGGTCAGTTCTGATAGCAATGAAGTCGTCTCGGAGAAGGTGCCGGTAACCGAGCATATCAAGCAGGCGTTGCGCCATCTACGCACCTACCGGCTGCTGGCCGTGTACTATAACCGGCTGTTGGGCGCCTTAGGGCAGCGTGAGGTGGAATTCTCCGAGGAGGCAGTCCAATCGAGCCACGAGGACATTGTCCGCCTGATGGCCTACAGCACAGAAAACGACCTGCCGATGTTGTTCGTGTTGGTTCCGCCGGTTGGATTAGCACAGCCGCTCGAAGAACCTTATGCCCACGATCTGCTTATCCGTGAATTCTATACGGAAACCCTCAATGAGCTTGGCGCTGATTGGGTGGATATGTATGATCCCCTGATCGAAGATGTGGCTTTAAAAGACCCTGACCGGATTTTCTGGGATGATGTGCACCTGACCGCCGAAGGTAACCGGATTACGGCGGAAGTTCTCGCGGATCAGGTCGAAGAGATGCTAGATTCAGAATCCCGTAGCAAATGAATTCTGCGGCTTCTACTTATTGTTATTAGCCCAGATATACACCCGTTGGCTGGGGTATTCGTCGGGATAAGGTTCACGCTCATACAGTGACCGGATGGTGAATCCGGCCTCCGTTAGATAGCCCCTCATTTCCGCAACCGTGAAGAATGTTGCATCGAGCGATACCGGCTGATCATACCATTCATCCAGATGGCTTTCTTCATCGCCTGCATGGAAGGTCAATAGTAATTCACCCCCTGCCTTGAGCACCCGCCAAAATTCACACAGCGCGTTGGTTGCCTCGGATCGGGCCAGATGAATGATCGAATAGAAGGCGACTATCCCGGCGTGTGACTCGTCCGGTAGGGGCAGACAAAGCATATTAGCCTGTACAAAGGTCAGATCAGGATTTAATCGTTGAGCTTGCCGAAGCATCCCCCGTGAGAGATCAAGGCCGTAAATGGTTGTCAGACCGCCGTCTTTGAGATAACGCCCGACCTCGCCCGGCCCACACCCTATTTCACATACCGGCCCCCTGCTCTCCAATGCCCCGGCATATTGGCGAAGCAGGTCACGGTCAAAGGGTTTGTGATCGAGTTCGTCGAAAAACTCGTCGGCATACTGTGCGGCGATCTGGTCATAACTTTTTCGCTGGTTATGTGGATTGAAAGTCATATTTCACCTGATAGTGAATCAAGGGGCGGCTTTGTCATATGCCACCCCTTGTTCCAGATAGTCCCCAAACCGTCTTGTTGTCAGTTTTTGAATGTGAGGAAAGCCCTCGATAGGTCTTCGAGTAAATCCTGGGTATCCTCAATGCCGACTGCGTAACGTACCAGCGTATCCGAGATTCCGATAGCAGCCCGTTCTTCACTGGTTAGTTCGTAATAAGACATCCGCGCGGGCTGTTCGACCAGGCTCTCGACTCCACCCAGGCTGGGAGCAATCGATGGGATTTCCAGCGCATCAACAAAGCGCCCGGTTTCCTCCAGGTTATCGCCCACCTCAAAGCTGATCACACCACCGTAGCCTCGCATCTGGCGTTTGGCAACTTCATAATCGGGGTGGCTGTCCAGGCCCGGATACCATACCCTGGTCACGCAGGGGTGATCGTCAAGAAAACGGGCTACGGCCAGCGCATTGGCGTTTTGCTGCCGGATTCTCAGTCCAAGTGTCTTAAGCCCACGCTCGATCAGCCAGGCCGCATGCGGATCAACGATTGCGCCCAATACCCCTCGACTATCACGTATGGCGCTGATGATTCCTGCCTTACCGGCGACGACCCCCGCCAGCACATCATTATGTCCGCTCAAATACTTGGTGACGCTGTGGATGACCAGATCAATGCCGTAGTCTAAGGGCTGGACATTGATCGGTGTGGCGAAGGTGGTATCGATCATGGTTTTGACCCGGTGCCGTTTGCCGATTTCGACCACCCGTTCCAGGTCAACCACCCGCAGGTAGGGATTGGTTGGCGACTCTGAGAGGATTAACCGGGTGGTGGGCCGGATCGATTTTTCGAGGGCTGCGTAATCACCCATTGGCACGACGGTGTTCTCAATTCCCAATCGCTTGAGGAAAGCCAGCACGAACTGCCGGGTGCGGCGGTAACAATCATCGGTCAGGATGATGTGGCTGCCGGATGGCAGCATGCTTAACAGGGTGTTGGTGACAGCCGCCATCCCCGATGCAAAGAGGGCTGCATCCTCTGCACCTTCCAATGCTGCCAGCCGTTTCTCAACGGCACGGACGGTAGGGTTGCCATAGCGCCCATACTCCGGGTGATCTGCGCTATTGCCATCGGCCTTGGATTCCATGTAGTCGATCAGGTCTGTTGTATCAGCAAAGGTGTAGGTTGCTGTTTGTATCAAAGGTGTGGTCAGCGAATTATTGGGCTGCCGCCGGTCGCGCCCGGCATGAACAGCCTGCGTGGATGCATTATCCTGTTGTGTTGCGTCGAGGAATGCCATGATGAGTCTCCCTCCGGTAATAACATTACATTTTTATCGAGGGAATAAAAAATTCCCTCTCTGGAATTAAGAGGGAATTCATCTTTTCAGCCTGTAACTCGCTCTTATCTTCCAGAAGCACTTCTGTCGGAATTAGCACCACCCCTTTGTACAAGGGAGGTTGCCGAGGTTTCACAGGGCCGGTCCCTCCACCTCTCTGGATAAGATTGTTTTGACTATTTTGTTTTTAAAGCTAACGACGCTAATGCTACATGATTATCAGAGGCTTGTCAAGGTAGGCGATAGCCTTTGACAGGCGAAAGTATAGGATTATGACTCCGGCGACCTACGTTGAAAACCATCTCTTGTTATATACCCCACGAGTAATGGATCACCTGAATCAAAGCCTACGGCAACATCTCGCCTGGTTGTGCTGCCGAGCATCAAGTCAGGCGGCAGCGCTTCGCACATCTGGCAAACTGCTAGACAAGCGTAGCCCAGATTCGTGATGTATTCAGCATCGGTATGTTCGGTAACCCGGTAGAGGGTGGCTAGCACGTCGGAGTTAGCATAGCGTCCCTCTGGAATATAGGAATCCTCTTGCCAGACAGCCCAGTCGCCCGACAGGTCGTTTTCGCCGAATTGAGTTGAGCCGGAGATATACAGTTGGCAGATTGGATTATCATCATCCAAAACCGGATTGTAGAGGCCAAACCAGAACGCTTTGATAGTGTCGGGGGGAGGTTTGTCTGAGAGCAGTTGCCGCAACCAATGTGTCAGAGATTGGACATCACCATGGTAGTCAAGATTACGCAACTGCGGGTAGTGGTTCCCCGGCACATTGTCTTCGCAGAGCTTTATCAGCTTTAACATGCTATCAAGCAGTGGTAAATCGTCTGCAACAATTTCCTGTATGAAATAGTAGAAATCGCTGGTATTCATATTTGCCGGTAGTAGGGGGACACGGCATACCATGTCCCCCTATCCCTTACTTGATTTCAATCTGATAAGTAGCGACTTCGGTCGTGTACCGGGTTAAGCCTGATATAACCAGCGTGGCCGGGTATTTCCCGCTGATGGTAACAGACAATTTGCCTTGGTTAGCCTCATCCAGTGGTATCGGCAGCACGGTTATGTTTCTATTCGCGTCAGGGAGGATCAACTGCACCACGAATTGCTGCGGAAGAATGTTGTTGTGCCGGACGAAGCCGTGTGCTTCCCATTCCTCATCGTCGGATTCGGCGTCATCACACCAATCGATGGCCGGAATGCAGATGTTGTCAATTGCCATGCCCGGTTGGTTGACGGCGTCATCGGTGACCATCTCAAAGCCGATATAGATTTCCTGACCGGCAAAGGCGCTCAAATCGATTGATTCGTGCAGCCAACCGTCTTCACGGGCTCCCGTTTGATTGACGCTCTGGCCGGTGTAGCCAGGGCCATAGGCATTTCCGTGCGGGTCTTCTTCGGTGGTGTAGGCGGTGGGGAGCACCTGCCAGGTCTGCCCGCCATCGGTTGAGACGGTCAGATAACCATAATCCCACAACTCTTCGATCCAGTACCACAGATCATATTCCAATGTTGCCTCGTCAACCTCTGTCAGGTCAACGCGCCGGGCGAGAGTCATGTCGCTGTCGTCCCCTCGATTCGACCACCAGACGTAGGAGTCATCTGTATCAGGATCACCGTCGGTGTTCTGGGTATCCGCCGGGATGAGCGATACCTGCTGCGTTCCGGTAAAGGTGATATCCACCTCTGCCGGGCTGTTTAGCTGGATGTAATCCACCCCATATTGGTGTACGGAGGAGGTCAGTGCATAGGGGTAATCGTACACATCATCGGCGAGGCCGGGCGGTGGGATGGCGGTCATTCCTGCGTAAGCATAATTCCCCGCTCCGACTGCCGGGTCATTGATCATATTGGCGATCAACCAATCGCCAAATACTTCATCGGCGGTCAGGTCAGTATCGATCTGATCCAGGGTGCTGTCTACCCCGGCCATCCCGTTAGCCGGGTCTTTGACCAGCAGCTTTAACGCATCCTGACCAAAGCGATCCAGGAAATAGGCATCGAACAGGAACGCGCCACCATAATTAGCGCCTCTGCCACTCGACCCTTCCGGCCAACCGGTGAGTTGAATGTCTGGGTCATATAGATAATCGGCCATAAAGGATGATGGGCCAAAATCGTTCAGGTAGGCTGCCAGTTCGCTCAGGCCCTCGTTCATCCACGATTCCTCATTCTGATCCACTGACCAGTGGATCATGTGTTGGAACTCGTGGGACAGCACGCGGTCATAATACCCATCGCCGGGCCGGAGTATACTAAAGTTGATGTAGAAAATTTCTTTTTCGTTCGAGTAGGGCACAATGTCGGCTGGGTATTCGCTGGGGCTATAGAAATAACCGGCGACGCCGCTGCTCAGAACGGTGGTATGCAAAACATGCAAACGCGGATCGCCATCAATGCCGGGCAGTGGTTCACTGCCAAAATAAGCGCGGTTAGTCGGGTAGCTCTGCTGCTCGAACTGCTCGGCTGAGGCGGTCATCGCATCGGGGTCATAATTCAACCCCTGTTCGACCCACATATAGACATGTGGCCCGGCATAGACACATTCGGCCTCTACTTCAAAAACTTCGTGGGTGGCGGAATTTTCCGCGAAGAAGGTTTCCACATCACCAACTTCGTAGCCAGATTCCGGTGCTGGCGTCGCTCCCTCTGATGTGATTCCCAACAGCCGCGCGGCCAGGTCATAGCGGTCACGGGGCGGAACATCGACCTGGGCCAGTTCGTTGAGTGTTGCCCAGGCTTCTTCTGTTACTGGATCGATTGCCAGAGTTGGGGGGATACCGGTTGGCTCCGGGTCATCCGGTCGCAGCCCGACGATTGAGGATGATGTGACTGTCAAACAGCCCACTGATATAATCAACAAGGGCGTAAGTAACCACCATTTTTTCTTCATCATATTCACCACTTTTGAGTTAGAATGCTGTTACTGCAAATCACTATTTCTCGGTAAAATTAGACCACTATCTCACTTGGAGAAACTCATTGTGAGTATACTAGATAATGATTGGCTGATCTATGTAGGCGAAACGTGGATAGGAACCCTGGTGCCAACCGGTTCGGATGACAATTGGTATTATGCCGATTTCACACCCGGTGATGGGTGGGGTAATTTTGCCCCCTGGTTCCAACAGGCTGTCGAAGCGCACAAGGCGGGTAATGATGGTGAGTGGAACGGTATCTATTCGCAACTGCTCAGCATGGGGTTAACCATCGCTGCCGATAACGGGGAATCCTTTAACGGCCCAACGCTTCACATTGACGGCGTCCAGGCCTGGTTTGTAGTCTGATCTAATGACGTTTCCACCACCACATATCAGCGAAATACTCGATCAACTGCCCACTCGTCCCGGCGTCTACCTGATGAAGGATGAGCAGGGTGAGGTGATCTATGTTGGTAAGGCTGTCAACCTGCGCAGCCGGGTTCGATCCTACTTCCAGCCCAGTACCCTGAGCTCCCCCTTCAGCAATAAAACCGTCCAACTGGTTCAGAATGTTGCCGACATTGAGATCATCGTTGTAGACAGCGAGATTGAGGCGCTGCTGACCGAGATCAACCTGATCAAGGCCCACCAGCCTCGTTACAATGTCCGCCTCAAAGACGATAAACGTTATCCCTATATCAAAATTCATTGGGCCGATCCCTTCCCCAAGGTGACGGTGACGCGGCGAATGGCGCGGGATGGCTCCAAGTATTTCGGGCCGTATACCAATATGCGGGCCGTCCACCAGACGCTCGATGTACTACGAAAAGCCTTTCCCTATCTGACCTGCGACCGGGAAATCACCGGGCAGGATGATCGGGCCTGCCTGTATTACGATATCAAGTTATGCAATGGGCCGTGCATCGGCGCGGTAGATCAAGAAGCCTACCGCAAGATGATCCAGAACTTGATGGATTTTTTGCGGGGCCGCTCCGACGACCTGATCGAGAGCCTGTCCCGGCAGATGCAGGACGCTTCCGACCGGCTCGAATTTGAACAGGCCGCCCGCCTGCGCGATCAACTCCAGGCGATGGAGTTGGTAGTACAGCGTCAAAAGGTGGTCTCGCCCCTGAATGTGAATCAGGATGTGGTGGCTTTTGCCCGCGAGGATAACGACGCCTGCGTGCAGATTTTCTTTATCCGGGCGGGAAAGATTATTGGTCGTGAGCATTATGTCCTGGAAGGCACAGCAGATGAAAACCCGGCGGATATTATGTCGGGCTTTATCAAGCAGTTCTACGATCAAGCAGCCGAGGTCCCCTCGGAGGTGATCCTGCCGCACGAGGTCGAAGAGGCGGAGATCATCGAAAGCTGGCTGCGCAGCAAACGTGGACACAAAGTTGCGTTGAAAGTCCCCCGGCGCGGGCAGAAGCGCGAACTGCTCAGGTTGGCGACCGAAAACGCAGTCGAGACTCTGGGGATGCTGCGGGCACAGTGGCATGCCGATACCCACAAACAAGAAACTGGTTTGCGTGAGTTGCAGGAAGCATTGGGCTTAAACGAGCCACCCAACCGGATCGAGTGCTACGATATCAGCAATACACAGGGGGTTGCAATCTCTGCCAGTCGGGTGGTATTTGTACAGGGTGTGCCTCGTAAAAGCGAATACCGGAAGTTCAACATCCGCACCGTCAAAGATCATGGTGACGATTACGCCTCAATGCGCGAGGCACTAGACCGCCGCTTCCATCGTTGGCAGGACAGCCAACAGCCTCAAGAATTGGCCCCCGGCAAAAAGGCCGATCCGACCTGGAGCCTGCTGCCTGATCTGCTAATCGTGGACGGTGGTAAAGGTCAACTAGGGGTGGCTGTCGAGGTGCTGGAGAAGTATGGCTTGCTGGGTCAGGTTCCGGTAGTTGGATTAGCCAAGCAGCGCGAGGAAATGTTTATGCCGGGCCGCAGCCGGTCGGTGATGCTGCCACGCCGGTCACAGGGGCTTTACTTAGTACAGCGCATCCGCGACGAAGCACACCGCTTTGCGATCACCCATCACCGTCAGCGCCGCGCCAAAATGGGCGTAGCTTCGCAGCTTGACGCTATTCCCGGCGTTGGCCCGACCCGGCGCAAAGCCCTGCTAAAAGCCTTTGGCTCGGTCAAGGGAATCCGCGAGGCAACCGAAGAAGAGATTGCTACTGTGCCAGGGATCAATGCGACACTGGCTTCCGTAATTAAGGCAGAATTATAGAATGGTTAAACTGGTTATCCTGCTCCCTCATGGGGTTGAGTATACCCCTGCCTATGTTGAAAATTACAACGATTTCCTGATGAACCTGGAGAAGCTGCCGGGCGCACGGCGCAAGGCGGTCAACGAGATTTTTGGTGGGCCAGGCGGCAAAAAATACAGCAGCATGATCGAGGTAGACTTCGCGGATCGACAGGCTATCGAGGCCGCTTTAACTTCCCCGGTGGGTAT
>JBNKDD010000028.1:0-32654 GCA_050288085.1 Anaerolineae bacterium | reverse complement strand
TCTGGGCTTTTTCACCCTGAGAGACCAGCGCTTGCTGCTCCAGTGTAGAGAAACTGCGCAGGCCAAGAAAGATACCGACCACCAATAGCGGGGCAATTGCCAGGCCGACGAAGATTAGTGTTAGACGATTACGTAGACTGTTAAACATAACAAACCTCTATTTATCGCTGTGGATGATAATTTGAAACATGATTTCGACTCTCAACTTTGTAAATCTACGAGCACGGACTATATTTAGAAAATGTCTTTGTATCTACAGTGATTTAAAAGATAGGTTGGAAACAGACAAATTAATTTCACCTTCGAAAACTTATCCGTCTCCTGTGCCGTTGAGCCATTCACTTGACCGGCTCAACTTCTCCACAGGTACCGCAGGCCGACAAAAGCACAACAGCCAAACTCGTCAGAACAATAATTTGAATAGCTCGTATGGCTTTCACCTTTTTACTCCTTATACAGATCCAGCTCTATTAACGAAGAGAAAAACCGCTACTATTCATCAGCACGAATGATATTGTTCGTACTTACCAGTACGTCGTCAGGGACTTCAATGCCAATAGCATCGGCTGTCGCCAGGTTGATGGTCAAGACAGCATCGGCTGTTTCCACCGGCAGATCGGCAGGAGCAATCCCACCACGAAGAATCTGATCTGTTAAGCGAGTCGCCTGTTCACCCATAGCGAACAAGTCAACCGAAAAGTTTAGCAATACTCCGTACCTCATATAAGCCGGATGGTACGCCCCGACCACAATGTGATTTTCCAATGCAGCCGCAGCATAATCGTCCAGTCCCTGCTCTAAAAGCGGCATGGGGACGAGAAAAACGGCTGTATCCTCCGGCAGCGCCTCAATGGCAGCCACCACGTCTTTCGGGGTAAATGCTTCACCGGGAATAATTTCGACTCCGAGCAAAGGGGCAGTTTCCTGTGCTACGGATAGGGAGGTGGATGAAACCGGATCATCGGGATGGAAAGGAATATAAACTTTCGATGCCGAAGATAGGGTAACCAGCCATTCCAGGGATTTAGGGAGTGTATTTCCTGTCTGAACGCCGGTAATGTTGCCACCAGGCTGGCCGGCACTTTCCACAATCCCTTCTCTGACTGGATCGATCACAGGGGAAAAGACAACAGGAATATCCATTCCTTCGGTGACACGTTTAGCTCCCAAAGCAGGTGCAGTACCCAGTGTGAGGAGTAAATCGATATCCTGAGCCAGTAAGGCCTCAATTTCGCTATCGATGACCTCCGGATTTGTACCTACAGGTTCGTTGTAGATGTAGGTGAGGTTTTCACCTTCAACATATCCTAATGCAGTCATGCCCGTTTTGAAACCTTCATAGGTTGAGGTGATCAGCGCTTCAGATTCGATGACTACACCAATGGTGAAGGTGTCTTGAGTCTGGGCTCCTCCGCAGGCTGACAACAGCATAATTGTCAAACCTAGCAAAAGAATAAATTGAAAAGATCGAATAGTTTTCAACATTGTATTCCTTACCACACACTTGATCTAGGCGACGGGTAACAGCACAACCACCGCCACAGAAATGTTTTTTTCTGATATGTATGATCATAAATGGTTCGAAGAATTGGTTTATGAATTTTTATGAATTTTCCATAACAAAAAAGTAACACAGAAGCATCACAACGTACTTTATAAATACGAATACACATACAATAGCTACAGGGAGGCCCTTATCGTTATTACATTCTATCACCATATTCTGATATCCGACTTACAGAAGCCTAACAACACGCGGGGCACGAACCGAAAAAAAACATAGCGACGCATGGCGATGACCACCAGCCGAAACGTCCAAAGGCTATCAAGAACATTTGCGAAGTCTAGTCGTGGTGGCTTGCGCGGATTGATTTCGAGGCGATTACCCCAGGCTGACCCGACTTTTTATGTATAATTAAGTTGGGTCAGACAATGGATTGGGACTTACGCAAAACCAATCATTTTGTACCTGGAACAAGGGGGGTAAGCCCGCTCAACTGCGTAAGCCCTATCAAATGACCCGACTTGAGGCAGGCTATGGTATTCCTGTTAGGTTTCACTTTTTCTATCCATGAGCCATAATTAAGTTATGTCCAGGTTGGCCGGGCGGTTGCGGTTCAGGCCAGCGGCTCTGATCCGAGGAAAGTCCGCGCTCCATAGAGCACGATGCTGGCTAACAGCCAGGCGGGGTAACCCGACGGCAAGTGCAACAGAGAAGTAGATTGCCCGCAGCGCGGGTGAGGGTGAAACGGTGTGGTAAAAGCACACCGGCGTCCCTGGTGACAGGGGCGGCCAGGCAAACCCCATCGGGAGCAAGGCCAAGCAGAAGCAAGGGGCTGCTCGTCCCTATGAGCTTCGGGTAGGCTGCTTGAGGCGGGCGGTAACGTCCGTCCCAGATAGATAACCGCCCAGGAGGTAAACACCTCTGGACAGAACGCGGCTTACAGGCCGACCTGGGCATGCGTTTGCCGTTCGAGCAAAAGGATGAAGATAACCTGATGGCAGACTTTGAACCCCTGACAATGCTGATTGTTGAAGATGATCAATTAATCCGCACCGTTGTCCAGACTATGTGTGAACTGTGGGATTTCAAAACAGTTGTCATGGAGGATGGTTTTCAGGCCGCCGCCTACCTGGAACAAAATCCTCTCCCAGAACCGGTCCCCACCTTTGCCCTGCTCGATATCCGAATGCCTGGGCCTGAAGGTCATGAGATCGGCGGGATGATCCGAAAGCATCCACAAATCAACAATATCGGCATCGCCATGATGACCGCCTACGAACTCGGCCAGACCGACGAACAAACCGTCATCCGGGTTTCTGGAGCCGACCGGATTCTATATAAACCACTCCCGCCGATGCCTGAACTCCTGGAAGTGATACACGAAGTTCTCAGAGAACGGGGTGGCTGAGGGCAGGGCCGCTTGCCATCCTGGGGACACACGGTACAATTCTCAGCCGAAAACTATATCAGAAGAGGATTGTGATCGTGAAAAAAATGACGTTGTTTGCTCTGGTTGGCATTGCCCTGCTTATTTCGGGCTGTGGGCTTGGTTCAACACCAGCGCCAACCTACACCCCATTACCGACGTATACGCCACAACCAACCTTTACTCCACCACCATCGCCAACGGCGACCTTTTTGCCGACAGCTACCCCAATACCCATTGAAACAGCTACCCCTGCCGAGGCAGCAGGCGCAGCAACCCCAGAGGCGGCTGCGACGGCTACCCCTGCCGGAACTCAGGTGACACTGGCCTTTGGCACCAATCTGCGTCAAGGCCCTGGCCCTGAGTATGAGATCATGGACGTGTTGAACGCCGGTGAGCCGCTGCTTGTTCTGGGGCGGAACAGCTTCGGTGATTGGCTGTTTGTGCAAACCGCAACCAATCAACAGGGTTGGGTAGCCCGGATCCAGATTCAGGGGCAGATTGAAATAGCCAGGATCCCATTGGCAGATGATCTTCCTACACCAAACCCGAATGCCACAGCCGATCCTGACGCGGATGAAACTGCTACCCCAGATGAAGATGCACCAACAGCGATCCCTGCTGGTGACGTAATTTCGCTGGAGATGATTGCGGGACATCCTGCGGTCTGTCAGGATATGCAGGCGGTTGGCATTTCGCGCTTCGTTGTTGAAAACATCGATGCGAAGCTGAAGCCCTTTGCTTACGGCAACTATGGCTCAATCGTCAGCCAGGGAGCGGTTCAAATCACCCGGGATGAAACCAAGCTCAACCCCGCTTTGTTCGACTTCCAGTTTGAAGGCGACATTACGCCCGGTGGCTGTGATGAATCGGATAATACCTGCGACCGAATTTCATTCAGGATATGCACAAAGGTTAACCTGGGTACACCGCAGGGTGCTTATGCCGGACAATTGGAACTCATCATCGGCAAGCAGAGCTATGAGAATTTCTATCCTTCTGGAAAGGCGCTGGTAAACGTAGACATCATCGCCATCGAACCAACACCAACCGGTTAAAACAACGTCCGAATTCTGCCTTAGAAAGGGCACAGGTATCTAAATCTATCTGTGCCCTTTTTCCCGCGCCTGCGAGTTAAATATCTATGCAATGGAAAACCAGGCTTCAAGCTGTCCGAGGCTGGGACATCCCCCTGATTGGGGTTTTCGTCCTGGCTGCCGTGGTACGCCTCTTCCAGATCGGTCTATATACGATCACCTGGGACGAGGTCAATCTGCTATTCTGGGCACTCCGGATCGCCCGCTACGGTGATTGGATCTGGCTGTCGAATAACTGGTCTTCCATCCCCGGCCTGAGTCACTCGCCCCTCAGCAACTATCTGCTGGCGATTCCCTATCTGTTTACCCTTGACCCACGCGGCGCTCGGATATTTGTTGCCCTGCTGGGAGTGCTGGCTGTGATCCTGGTCAGCTTGCTGGTCAGGCGCTTTTTCGACCGGACGGCAGCGATCTTCACCGGCCTGCTGATGGCCGTCTCGCCGATGCTGGTTCAATGGTCACGCGAGGTCTGGAATCCAAATCTGGCCCCGGCCTTTATCGCGCTGTGGGCATTGGCCGGGTTAGTCGGCTATCACGAGGGCAAACGCTGGGGCAGGCTGGTTACGTGGTTCTCGCTGAGTATTGCCGTCCAGGCCCATCCCGGCAATGTATTGCTCGGCATTCCGGCGTTGTACCTGCTCGTCATGGCCTGGTTCAATCCCGATATCGACCGCAAAGAGTTGATCTGGAGCACATTGGCGGGCGGCGGATTGGCCGTGCTGACCCTGGTTCCCTGGATCATCGGGCTTGCTTTCCCGGACATCCCCCAGGCTCCGATCATGGCAACGACGGCGGGGGGCACAGCTCCCCCTTCCCTCCAGGCACTATACGCCAGCGCACCCGGCTTCAGCCTTTCTAATCTGCTCAACAGCTTCTCAGAAGTATCGAGCGGTACAGCCTATTGGCCGGTCTGGAGGAGCTATTCCGGGCCGGGGAACTGGTGGCCGCCTAAATGGACTGACCAGATTCTATGGGTCGGAACCTGGATAGCTCTGATCGGATCGGTTGGATTCCTGGTCTACGGGTTCCGCAAGAAGCGTGAAGGCGTGCCCTACGTCTTCCTCGGATTGGTGTCACTGTGGCCGCTGGTCGGCTATGCGCTCTCACCCATCGAAGTGGTGAACTATTACGTCATGGCGATTGCCTTTGGTTCGCTGCCGGTTCAGGGCATTCTATTCAGCCTGGCCGTCAAACAAAAGAAACCCTGGGGAACGGTGATCGGTGGTGCACTTCTGGCCGCATTCCTGGTGATCCAATCCTGGTCGATCATCGCTACCTTCCGCTGGCTGGAGATCGACGGCTGGAAATACGAACCCTACCGCGCCCCCTTACGTGATCTACGCAGCCTGATCGCCGATTGGACAGACGATGGCAATCACGAAGTGTTGGTCATCCTGGATGGCGAAGTTCCCAAATATGCCACCTCGGATGGACAAACCTACTTCTGGACGGTAGTCGGCGGCGGCTACCCGGTGCGGATCGTCAGCCGCTTTTTTGGGCAGGGTGTGCCGGTTTCGCCTGATGGGGCAACGGTAGTTAGCTACTATTCTCACCCGACCATCCCAACCTTATTTGGCGAAGGTGAGCCGGTCGGCGAGGTAGATGGCAAGCCAATCTTCCGGCAGGTGGAAATCCCACCCGACTTTGCATTGGATTACAACTTCACCCCGGAGAACATCTCCCGGTTCAACAACGGAGCCAGGATGATCGGCCTGTATGCACCAAACAATCCGGTTGCCGGGCAGCCCTGGCCGGTGATCCTCGTCTGGGAGATGGAAGGTGATGGCACGGGCGAAAGCTGGCAGTTCTCGCTGCGGCTGGCCGATGACCAGGATCGCCGCTTCGGGCAAAGCGACTTCAACGCGATCCGACCGGAAACATGGCGGGCTGGCGATATTGTCTTCAGTGAGACAATGATCGGAATAGGCGAAGATTATCCCGATGATGTACAGCCCCGTATCGAAATCCTGATGTATACCACGGAAGGCAATCGAAACGCCGACGCCATCGACGACGAAGGCAATGTGGTTGCGCCCTGGTTATACCTCGGTGAGAGCCGGTAGCCCGGCCAAATTAACCAGAATTTGTAACGGTAGATCAAAAGTTTAACGGTAGAATCTGACCTGAGTTATACATCACAGTGAGGTAATTGATGTATACTTGAGGGTGAGGATGGATGAAGAAAACATCATGAATAATCCTGATTTAGTTTGGCAATACAATTACGATTCATTCGAGCCGGAAACGTCAAAACAGTGGCTTAACTTTGATAACAGCCCACCCACCGGGCTGGTTGCGCCGGATTTCCCCCTCTGGCATCTCGATGAGGGAAAAACCTCTCTCAGTGCGATCTGGGCATGCTACCTTTATACAGTGGTTGAATTTGGGAGTATCACCTTCCCCAACTGTGGGATAGCCGCCCCGGCCATGAATGACATCGCCGACGACTTCGAACCGCACGGCATTGGGTCGATATTTGTCTACACCCACGAAGTACACCCCGGCGAGTATTTTCCCCACATCACATCGATGGAGCAGAAATTCCGGCACGCCAAAGTGCTCCAAAACCGGCTGGGCGTTACCCGCCCGATCATGCTGGATTCGCTTGATGGAGCCTGTCACCGCGCCTATGGCTCGATGCCCCATATGACCTGGATTTTCAACCGGGCCGGAATTCCGATCTACAAAGCCGAGTGGACCGATCCGTTCAGCGTCCAGAATGCGCTTGAATACGCCCTCGATGTGGCAGACCGCCGGTCCAACGAGCGCCTGACTCCCTTCCGAGTCGAGCGGCTGGATTATCACACCACCGATAAATACGCTTTTATCGATGGGTTGAAGCGCAACGGCCCGAAGGCGATAGACGATTACCAGGATGCCTTTGGCGAATTAACCGCCAGATTGTGATAGGCTCAGGCCGCAGCAAATACCATCCAGCGACGACATATTTTATATTTATACTTGAGAGGCGGCTAGCAAGCCGCCTCTCTTTCGCGAATCGCCAATAACGAGCAAAATCTGTGCACATTCTCGTATCTTGCTTTGAAACACCACCAGCGTTATCCCAAACAGGGTAAATAGATAACTATTGTAGATTGTAAATCTGTTCAAAGGATACATGATGGAATTTACAAAATATGAACTCTACGATCTCTTAAATCGTCCTGGCCCGCTTTGGCTTGTAGGAGCTGACTTAAGCGAAGCATATCTAAAAAGTGTAAATCTCGAAGGTGCAAATCTGACTGAAGCTAACTTACAGGAGGCATATCTGGATTCTGCAAATCTTCGGAATACGACCCTGGTTGGCACAGGGTTTTTTCGGGCGTTTTTGCGTGGAGCTTCACTAGAGGGAGCATATATCAGGGCCGATCTACGTAGGGCGATATTAGGAGGAGCAAATCTAACGCGAGCCGATGTCCAGGATGCACTTTTGTGCCAGGCTTCAATTATGATAGGGGCAATTATGCCCAATGGTAAACGTTATGATGGACGTTACAATCTGCCAACCGATTTAGCTGGTGCAAAAGGTGATGGCATTGACACTGATAATCCGGAAGCGCTATCAACTTGGTATAGTGTTTCTCTTCATGACTATCTGGAAGGCCAAAAATGGGCAAAAGAGAACCTGCCTAAATGGCGCCTAGAAGAATGAAACAGGAGTCTACTGTTACGATAAATCTCCTACTTCCGGGCGGCTTCAAGTCGAAGACAAGTATCAATCGTCCCGGAACACCATCTCTACCCGCCCGGCGGCGATCACATCACCGTCAGTGAGTTGAAAAGGCTCGTTCGGCGTGAGCGGCTGGCCGTTGACCCAGGTGCCATTCATGCTGCCCAGGTCCTCAACGAAGTACTGTTGATCCTGCCCATAGACCCGTAAGTGCCGCCGCGAGGTCGTCCTGGCCTCCGGTACACCCAGCGCCCATAAATCAACATCAGGGATGTTGGGGTCCTTGGGAGCACTCCGCCCAATAATTATCTCATCACCGGTCACCGGGATCACCAATCCGTTGCTCACCTGAAGATAGGTCGTCAGGCCGTGTCCACCCCCATCAACCTGAATAGCCACCAATTGGGTCACCATGGCGGTTTCATCAACCGGGGGAGTCTCCCCGTTGATCTGCCCGATGCGCCGGATCACATGCTCCGCCGAAGAAATCCGTTCTTTTATCTCACGTGCCAGCATCTCATTTATCAGCGACTCAACCTCCGGCGAAACATCCGTGATCGGATCGAGATCGCCCTGTAGGATTCGGAGCATCACGGAGGCAAACTTACCGGTGACGGGTAGACGGCCTGTCAGCATCTCGTATAGCACAACACCCAGAGAATAGATATCTGCCCGGTGATCGACCTTCCCGGCTTCGACAACCTGTTCCGGGGAAGCGTAGTTAAGCGTACCGGAAAACATCCCACTGCCGGTCAGCGTGGCATGATCGGCTCCCTTAGCCAGCCCAAAGTCAATGATCTTGGCTTCGCCCTCCGGTGAGATCATGATATTCTGGGGTTTGATATCCCGGTGGATAATGCCCCGCTCGTGGATATCAGCCAGGCCCATCGCAAGCTGCCGGGCAATCAACAACGCTTCCTCTTCAGACAGCTTGCCCTGCCGCTCAATGACATGGGCCAACGTCAGGCCCTCGACAAACTCCGTAACAATGTAACTGAGCACCTGCCCGGTATCCGGCTGTTCTTCCTCAACACCCCAGTCATAGACCTGGATAATGTGCGGGTTATCAATGCGCTGAAGCAGATCGATCTCGCGTTCAAACCGCCCGACAAAGCTCTCGTTGATTAAGTGGGCATGCAAGACCTTCACAACCACCATCTGTCCGGATTCAGAATCGCGTGCCAGGTAAGCTGTCCCGGCGCTCCCATCCCCCAATCGATCATAAATCCGATAGTGGCCTTTAAGTGTCTGGCCGATCATATTGTCTCATCCTCTATCATAAAAATACACAATTCCAAATTGATGGCTCAGGTTGGGATTTTAAATCAAATCGCCCAACTTCACAGGAAATCTTTTTGGTCATAATTTGCGCGCCACAGAACAAAGACTATTATAATGTGATTTGTGGGTAACGACAGTAGTTTGTTTGTAAGGGCCATCTACGGGCACAAATCAGCTTTTTCTGTTCCAGGTAAGGGGAGTGAGGAAATGTTATATTCGAGTGTATCCAGGGTTAAACGAGTTGTTGTCATTATGCTGGCGTTGGCCCTGATCTCTTGTTCGCTGCCGGGACTGCCTATCGGCGGCGGCGGAGCAGATCAACCGACCACCGAAGAAACAGGCCAGCAGGAAGAGGCGGTTGCACAGTCCGAAGACGGAGCCGCCACATCGCCGCCGGCTCAACCGACGGTCGACGTAGCGTCGCTGCCACCGACCAACCCGCAGTTGGTCGCACAGCGCCCCTACCCCGGTGAAGAACTCCCCCTTGACGGCAGTATTGACCTGTACTTTGACCAACCCATGAACCAGAACAGCGTCGAGAAGGCGATCAAAACCGATCCCGATCTCGATCTTGAATTGACCTGGGTAGACGATTCGACCCTGCGAGTCACCCCGAAGTCCGGCCAGTTGGAACGGGCGATGCACTATACGCTCACGGTCGAAGCCGGAGCGGAAAGCGCCGAGGGACTGACATTTGAGGATGATACCAACGTTGAAGTTCAGACGGTCGGATTCCTGGAGGTGGGCGAAGTCGTGCCTGCCGAGGACGCCCTCGCCGTCGAACCGGATTCGGTGATCACGGTTTTCTTCAACCGCCCGGTGGTTCCGCTGGTGATCGTCGAGGATATGGATACGCTCCCGCAGCCGCTCGATTTCTCGCCGGATATTCCCGGCAAGGGCGAATGGCTCAACACCAGCATCTACCAATGGACACCGGATGAACCACTCGGTGGCGGGCAGGAATACACCGTCACCGTCAAAGCGGGCCTGACCGACACGACCGGCGGCCTGCTCGAAGAGGATTTCGAGTGGACATTTTCCACCCTGCCTCCGGATATCGTCTCGATCTTCCCGACCGAAAGTGATTACGACGTACCGCTGGAGGCGGTGATCGAAATTCGCTTCAACCAGCCAATGGATCAGGACAGCGTTGAGAAAGCTTTCCTGATGGTAAATTTGGATAATGGTGAAATAGTCAGCGGCAACTTCGAGTGGGAAGACGACGGGCAGTTGATGCTCTTTGAGCCGGATGGTCTGCTTGACCTGGAAAGCGAATACGAAATCGCCATCTCCGAGAAGGCAACCGGCATCGGCGGCAATATCCCTATCGCCCAGAGCTATAATTGGACATTCAACACGGTGCGTTACCCGGCAGTCGAGGCCACCTACCCCCAGGACGGTGAAAAGAACGTATCGATCTGGAGTGGGATTGAAATCGGCTTCACCGCCCCGATGGACGAAGACAGCCTGGAAGGTCTGCTGGTGATCGAACCGGCCCTACCGGAAGAAGCCATTCCGTTCTACCAGAGCTATGGCCGGTCACTGAGCACCTATTACCGGATGGAACCATCCACGACCTATACTGTCACCCTGCTGGCAGGCGCATCTGACCCCTATGGCAACACGATAGACCAACCGTATACTTTCAGCTTCACAACTGCGCCCTACGATCCGACGGTGCGGCTGGGGGTGCTGGGTACTTTCGGCATCTACAATGCAAACGAACCGGTTGAACTATTTGCCATGTACCGCAATGTCAGCCGGGTAGACTTCACCATCGCCCGCCTGGATTTCGAGGAATTCGGCAAGCTGCAATTGGATTACACAGCGCGGCAATCCTGGCAACCGCCAACCGAGCAGTTAGTGCGCGAGTGGAGCGTCACCTCAACTGCCGCGCTGAATGAGCAGGAACAAACCAAAGTATCGCTGACCGAAGCAGACGGTGCTGATCTGCCCCCCGGCATTTACTTGGTGATCGTTGATGCGCCGGAGGTCGAGGGCGATATCCGCCATTTCGCCTTTATCACCACCGACGTGTTGACCTTCAAAGCGAGCTTCGATGAGACTTTTGCCTGGGTGACAGACATCCAGACCGGGCAGCCGGTCGAAGGTCTGCCGGTGCAGTTCTTCAATGAGAATTACAAACCGTTGGCAGAGGGCGTGACCGATGCTGATGGCGTAGTAGAAATCGATTGGCCACACCGCGATTCGCTCTGGGATCAGAGCGTAGCTATGCTCCAGACCGAAGACCGGTTCGCCATTTCGATCAGCTACTGGTCTGACGGGATCAGCCCCTGGGAGTACGGCATTTACTCGGACTTCCAGTACAACAACTACAGCCTGTATATGTACACCGACCGGCCTCTATACCGGCCCGGTCAGGAGGTGTTCTTCAAGGGCATCCTGCGCGACAAGGACGATATGACCTACTCCCTGCCCCAGGCAGCTAACGTCAAGGTCACCATCTACAATGCGCAGGGTGACGAAATTTACAACGAATCCCTGCCGCTTAACGACATAGGCAGTTTCGACGGCTCGATCACGCTTGATGACGATGCCGCGCTCGGCAACTACTCGATTGAGGTAGCACTCGGTGAGATCACTGCCCGGCAGGATTTCCAGGTAGCCGAATATCGCAAGCCGGAGTTTATCGTCAACCTGGAGCCGGTCGAGCCGGAGATCGTAGAGGGCGACAACCTTGAAGTGGTGGTCGATGCTCAATTCTACTTCGGCGCGCCGGTCACCGATGCAGCCGTCGAATGGACGATCCTATCGGCCCCTTATGCCTTTGAATATGGCGGGCCGGGACGCTACCGGTTCTCTGATATCAACTACGACGAATACTATCAGGAAGGTTATATTCCCGGCTATGGCACGCTGATCGCCGATGGTTCAGGCCAGACCGATGAAAACGGTCAATTTACCATCAGCCTGCCCGCCCGCCTGGAAGATGTCGCCACCAGCCGCACCTTTACGGTTGAAGCCTCGGTGGAAGACGTGAACGGACGGGTGGTCTACGGTCGAGCCGAGGTGATCGTCCACAAGGGCGAATACTACGCCGGGGTCTGGCCGGAACGTTACCTCGGTTCAGAGGGCAAAGAACAGGTTGTCAGCCTGCTCGTCGTTGACCTGAACGACCAGCCGGTCCCCGATCATGAAGTGGTGGTCGAGGTTGTTCAACGCCGCTGGAACACGGTAATCGAAGAAGACCTGTCAGGCCGCAAAATTTATACCTGGAGCGTGGAAGAAATCCCGGTTGATAATCCAACCACCCTGGTCACCGACTCGCAGGGTCGGGCCACGATCAGCTTTGTGCCACCGGAAGGCGGAACCTATAAGATCAGGGCGACGGTCGCAGACGGTCAAGGACGTGAAAACAGCGGCAGTGCCTTCATGTGGATATCCAGCAGCCGGTATGTTTCCTGGCGGCTTGAAAACAACGACCGGATTCAACTGGTCGCTGACCGTGACACCTACCAGCCGGGCGATACCGCCGAAATCCTGATTGCTTCCCCCTTCCAGGGCGACGATGTCAAAGCCCTGATAACGGTTGAACGCGGCAGTGTGCTCTCTCACGAGGTCATCAACCTGACCAGCAACTCGATGGTCTACCGGCTGCCGATTACGGGCGATCTGGCCCCGGACGTGTACGTCTCGGTGGTGATCGTCAAGGGGGTGGACGATACCAATGCGCTCCCCAGCTTCAAGATGGGTATGGTTCAACTACACGTCGAACCGACCGAACAGACCCTCAACGTCACGCTGACCCCCGACCGGGAGAAAACCGGCCCCCGTGAGGACGTGACCTATACCGTCGATGTGGCGGACTATGCCGGGAATCCGGTTGATGCCGAAGTATCGTTCGCGCTGGTTGACCTGTCACTGCTGGCGCTGTCACCGCCGAACAGCCGACCGATCCTGGATCACTTCTATGGACGGGCCAACCTGGGAGTCAGCACCGCCGTGCCGCTGATCCTCCTGGTGGAACGGGTGAATGTCACCCTGGAGGAAGAGGCAAAAGGCGGAGGTGGCGGCGGTCAAGAAGGCTACTACGAGGTGCGGGGCAATTTCAAAGACACCGCCTATTGGGAGGCAACCGTCCGTACCGGCGAGGATGGCACCGCAAAAGTAACCGTCACCCTGCCAGATAACCTGACCACCTGGCGAATGGACGCCCGCGCCGTGACCGAAGAAACCCTGGTCGGACAGGACGAGGTGGACATCGTCACAACCAAGCCGCTCCTGATCCGCCCGACAACCCCGCGCTTCTTCATCGTTGAAGACAAGGTAACACTCGGCGCAGCGGTCAATAACACTACTGATGAACCAATCGATGCATTGGTAGCGCTGCAAGCCACCGGGGCCGCCGTTGAGGGCAGCCTTGAGCAAATGGTGACTATCCCCGCCAACAGCGCGGTGCAAGTCAACTGGCCGGTGAAAGTTGCTGCCGATGCCGAATGGGTCGATCTGACCTTCAGCGTGCAGGGCGGCGATCTATCAGACGCCTCCAAGCCGACACTGGGCGACCCAGATCATGACATGATGCTCCCGGTCTACAAGTACGAAGTCCCGGAGACCGTTGGGACGGCAGGCCAGTTGATCGATGTGGGCCAGCGGATCGAGGGAGTCGTCCTCCCGCCCACCTATGAAGTCACCCAGGGCGAAGTGACCGTCCAACTTGATCCCTCGTTAGCTGCCGGAATGCTCGAAGGGCTGGATTGGCTGGAGCATTATCCCTACGAATGCACCGAGCAAACCGTCAGCCGCTTCTTACCCAATGCCCTGACCCTGGTGGCCTTCCGTGAATTCGACCTGTCTGACCCGGAACTTGAGGCTAACCTGCAGCAGCAGATTCAGATCGGCCTGCAAAAGCTCTATTCTCAACAGCACGTCGATGGCGGCTGGGGATGGTGGGTAACCAGCCCCAGCAATTCGACTGTCACCGCCTATGTGATCCAGGGCCTTGTCGCCGCACAGGATGCCGGGGTCGATGTTGAGAATCGGGTGTTGGACGATGGCGTCGCCTACCTGATCGACCAGCTCCAA
Organism: Anaerolineae bacterium; assembly: GCA_050288085.1. Lineage (GTDB taxonomy): Bacteria > Chloroflexota > Anaerolineae > Aggregatilineales > UBA3940 > JBNKDD01. The sequence goes on along the minus strand of JBNKDD010000028.1, from coordinate 18,630 downwards.
CCGCTTGACCGGCTCGATGCAACCTGGCAGCGCAACCGTCAGGCTTATATCCTGTACGTACTGGCAAAGGCCAATCAAGCCGACGTGAGCCGCACCGTTCAACTATACGAAGCCCGCGAAGGGATGCAGGATTGGGCAAAGGCGCTTCTGGCTCAAACCCTGTGGATGATCGATGAGGAAGACGCACGGCTCGATGACCTGCAATCCGATCTGATCAGCAGCGCGATCCTGAGCGCAACCGGCGCACACTGGGAGGAAGACCTGCCCGACTGGTGGAACTGGAACACCGACACCCGTTCGACGGCGGTCATCCTCGATACCTTCGCGCTGATCTGGCCGGAAAATGACCTCGCGCCAAACGCCACCCGCTGGTTGATGGTCGCCCGCGAGGGTGGTCACTGGGAAACCACCCAGGAAACCGTCTGGGCCTTGATCGGCCTGACCGACTGGATGGTGGCAACCGGTGAGTTGGACGCTAATTACGATTGGCGCTTCGAGTTCAATGGAGCGGTCTTAGCCGAAGGTCAGGCTAACAGCCAGACGGTGGACGAATCGACACAGATCACCATCGACGTGGCCGACCTGCTGACCGAAGATGTGAACCGCCTGATGTTCTCCCGCACCGCAGGCGATGGACGGCTGTACTACACCGCCCACCTGACCGCCTATCTGCCGGTGGAAGAGGTCGAAGCCCTCAGCCGGGGGATCATCGTCAGCCGCCGCTATCTGGATGAGGACGGCAACCCGGTCACGCAGGCGCAGGTTGGGGATGTCGTCACGGTCGAGTTGAACATCATCGCGCCAAACGACCTGTACTACGTGGTAGTCGAGGACTTCTACCCGGCAGGCGCGGAAGCGATTGACACCCGCCAGTTGACCGAAAGCGTGCTCGGCGAACGTCCGACCCTCCGACCGGATGAGCCGCTGTTCTGGGGTTGGGGTTGGTGGTGGTTCAGCCAGACCGAACTACGCGACGAAAAAGCGGTCATGTTCGCCGATTACCTGCCCGCCGGAACCTACCAGTACACCTATCAGCTTCGGATGGGCTTGGCCGGTGAATACCGGGTCATCCCGCCGACCGCCCAGGAATTCTACTTCCCGGAGGTCTACGGGCGCGGTGAAGGTTCGCTGTTCACCGTGACACCGTAATTGCGATTGATCCGTGTAGGGGCGAGGCACTGCTTCGCCCCTATTTATTCATCGGCGGATTGATCGAGAATATCCTTAACTGGCATTGTCCAACTCTCAAACACTTCAGCCCCGGTCAATTGATCCGCTTCCCCCAGGACGCTGCCATCTGGATCATCTTGAGAATGTACCCTGATCGTGCGGGTTTTCGGATCGATCACCCATACTAACCTGACCCCATATTGCAAGTAGTCGATCACCTTCTGGGTGACATCTGTGTACCGGTCGGTGGGAGAGACTATCTCCACGGCCAGGTCAGGAGCAAGTCGCCAGGGGCCCTCAGAACCATATTGTTCATCATGCTTTTTCATGCGTTGTGCAGCGATAAAGGAAATATCCGGCACACGCGCGCCAAGCACCCAATCATTTCGTTCATCAGCAGACAGGATGTAAGCCGTTTCCATCCACACTGATCCGAGTTGATGGGCCTGCACAAAATTATAGATGGCATGATAAAGCCGATGGGCAATCCGAATATGAGGACGCTGAGTCGGGCTCATTATCACCACCATTTCCCCGTTCACGATTTCGACCGGCTGATTGGCACTTGTGCTCAGGAAATCAGCCAATGTCATATAGGTCTTGTTTTGTGTTGACTGTCTAGCGGCTGTGTCAACCATCAAAGTAACCTCAGCTTTCAATTCCTGTCGATATGTTGATTATACCCGGATGGTCTTTACCCTGCTGATCGCTTCAACCTCACTTGCATTCCCTGATCACATCCGCCGGATCGGGAGAAATATCCCGTGTGCCTGCTCTAGCGAAGTACTGTTCAATACAGTAAGCATAGTGCACCGGTGGCATTGTCAAGACTCCCAGAAAATAAGTCTCAGCCTGAAAAGAACAGCCCCGTGCCCCCAGGCCGGCTACCCATCCGGGCCAGTTAAGGGCCTGGAAGGTTTCGCGGCAGCCAGCTTTCATATCATCCAGAAACACCCGGTCACAAGTTGCCTTATCTACCCCAAGCGTATTGTAGCAGTGATCGTGCACGACGCAGGCTTGCTGAAAAGCACCCACGTTACGGTTAATCAACCACCACGATAGCAGATCGGTATTGGGCATCCGAAATTGCGAATTGCCGCAGTTCCCCCAAAAAGTCGAATGCCCCATCACAAATTGAATCCCCAGCATCAAAGGGCCGATCCCAAAACGAAGGATCAATACAACCAGTACAGCGGCGATCCATTGCTTGCGTTTGCTGCTGAACATAGCCGATTCCTCTACACGAAATAAAACACCCCACCATTAGCGGCGGGGTGTTAGAATGTTCAGACTTCGGATCGATGATTATTCAGGGGCGGGAACCTGGAACTTGAGCGGAAGCGTGGTCTGGGCCAGACCGTAGAACTGGTCATTGAGTTGTGAGCCGTAACGCAGCACAACATTGTTGGTATATTGATGACCACCGGTTGGCGCATCGAGTGTAGCTGTCACACACAATTTATAAGTCAGTTGAGTGCAGATCAGCGGATCACCGGAGCAGTCGTTTGCCTTCACCCCATCCTCAAATGACAGGTTGATAAACATTGCCACATCCTGGCGTTCAACAGCAAAGACGGGCAGTTCGGTGGCCTGGGCTAGATTCGGGTTAAAGATCGACATTACCATATCCTGGCTGGCAACTGAGAAGGCTTGGTCGGTGGACGAGGTGATCATCACACATTTTTTCTCTGCGCCGGGAGGGGTAACAAAGTAAATCCGATTCTCATCCCAGGTTGCCCCGTCACCAGTCATTGATATACCAGGGCCGGCGGTTGAACTGGTGGTGGTTGATGAGCCACCGCTGGAGGTTGAGCCGGTGTTGAGGGTTTCCTCAGGGAACCAACCCGGGCCGCCTACTTCGAGGGGTGAACCTTCGCGATAAGTACCCTGGATCAACAGTTCCTGCCCTTCAACAATAAGCCGGGCATCTTCCAGGTTATTGAGCAAAGCGATTTGCTGGATGGTTGTATTGTAGAAATAAGCAATATGGGACAGCGTCACGCCGCGCTCCACCTTATAGGTGAATTGTTCGCCGGTTGCTGCCGGGGTCGAGGTTGTCGTGGTGGTAGTCGGGCCGCCGGTTCCCGTATAGCCGCTGGCCGGAACTAAAATCACCTGCCCGATGAACAGCACATTGGCATCATCAAGGCCGTTCAAGGCCACCAGGGTATCAACGTTAGTTCCATTGCTCTGGGCAATACTGAACAACGTATCGCCGGTTACGACTGTATACGAGGCGGTGCTGCCAACCGGTCCACCGGTTCCGCCAGCACCGGGGATCACCAACACCTGACCGATATAGATCTGATCGGGATTAGTGATTCCGTTGGCGGCTGCGATCTGTTCAACCGTCAGACCATATTGGATAGCAATCCGAAAAAGATTTTCGCCCGTCTGGACAGTATGTGTGCCGCCCTGCTGGGCCAACACAACAGTAGTGCTCAACAACATCACCACTACCAGGAGGGCGATCAACATAACACGCCGAGTTTTCATAACACTTCTCCAACCTAAATTGAATGCCTCTTCGCCATTATAGCATGGTTCTCTTCTGGGAATACAACGTATCCCACACCTCGCTTACATTATACGCACCCTGCGCAATTGAGGGAAACCGGCAGCAGCCCTACTTAATATGATAGATCATCATAATCGATATCAAGGATAGAAGGCTTCAGGTGCGTTGCCTTTTGGTTGGCAGAATGTTATACTTCGTAGCGGCGTTTATCTGAGAGCGCCACTCCAATCAATGGATGAAATCGCATCTTTCGTCCGCGATAACGTCCGCACCATACAACAACTGAAGGAGCCGTGTTCCCGTGAGTCAGTGGACATTTATCGCACTCTTATTTGTGATATCCCTAGCACTGCCTGCTGTGCCGATTTTGGCAGGTCGTATCTTAGGGCCACGCAAGCCCGATCCGATCAAGAACGACACCTACGAATGCGGTGTTGAGACGGTCGGGGAGACCTGGGTACAGTTCAAGGTGCAGTATTACATCTTTGCACTGGTCTTCCTCGTCTTCGACGTTGAGGTGGTGTTCCTGTATCCCTGGGCAGTTGCCTATAACCATATGCCGCTGTTCGGCGTGGTAACGGGCGTCATTTTCATACTCCTGCTTGCTGAGGCATTGATCTACGCCTGGCAAAAAGGTGTACTTGAGTGGGTATAACATACCAGCCATAATCCGATAGCCGACCGGGGCAGTCGGCTTTTTTAATTAGAGTTGCAGGAGATTCATCTATGCAGCCAGTTTGGACCTTTCTGGCCGATATCTTTACGGGCATCGGTGACTTGCTGACCAAATGGATTAGCAATCTGGGAGCCGGGCCGCAGTTAACGTCCGACATCATTGCGTTTGTCGCAGCAGGGGTGATGGCAACCGTCGTGCTGCTGCTGTTGGTTCCCAACATCTGGTTGGAACGCAAGATCATGGCCCGGTTACAAGACCGCATCGGCCCAAACCGGGTTGGTCCCTGGGGTCTTTTCCAGACGATAGCCGACCTGCTCAAACTACTGATCAAAGAAATTATCCTCCCGGATGGAGCTGACCTGATCCCCTTCATGCTGGCCCCGATCCTATCCGTGATGAGCGTGGTTATGATCTGGGGGGTCGTCCCCCTCACCTCAACCACCATCGGCTCGGATCTGAACGTCGGGGTGTTATACATTGCGGCGGTCAGTTCGTTCGGGATCGTCGGTATCCTGATGGCGGGCTGGAGCAGCAACAACAAATACGCGCTGCTCGGTGCTTTCCGGGCCGTTGCGATGCTGGTCAGTTACGAGGTGCCGTTGATCCTCACCATGATGATCCCGGTGCTGCTGTCCGGCAGCATGAAGGTAGGCGTGATAGTCGAATCACAGACGATTGCCTACGTCTTCATCATGCCACTAGCCGCGCTGATCTTCATGATTTCCAGTATTGCAGAGGTAGGCCGTCAACCCTTTGACCTGCTGGAAGCCGAGTCGGAGATTGTATCCGGCTATCACATCGAGTACAGCGGCTTCGCTTTCGCGATGTTCTACGCAGCAGAGTGGGCACACGGGTTCACGATTGCGGCATTGCTGGCAGCCCTGTTCCTTGGCGGATGGCGTGGGCCCGGCGCAGAGCAAATCCCCAGCCTGGGTATCATCTACTTCGCTATCAAGACCTGGTTCCTATACCTGGTGCAGGTTTGGATACGGGCAACCATTCCACGTATGCGGATCGACCAGATCATGTCCTTCTGCTGGAAATTCCTGGTGCCGGTATCGCTGATCCTGCTGGTCTTATCCGCCCTGGTTGATAAGATCGCACAGCAGATCCTACCTAACTACGTGGTGACCGGAACCTTTGTCGAGATGCTGCCGCGCTTCCTGGTGCTGCTGGTAGTGAACGTGATCGTCGGCGCGATTGCCTCTCTCTGGGTCACGCTGGCTGGTCGTAGAGAACGTCAGCGGCAGGAGCGGCTGCAAGTCGCCGCGATTGAAACCGGCGCACGGTAGGAGGAACATCACAATGACCTTTACACCGTCTACAATTGCTTTCTTTGCGATGGCCCTGTTTACACTGGTCGGTGGGTTCGGAGTGGTCAGCAGCCGCAACCTGATCCACGCCGCCATCTTCCTGGTGCTGTCGCTGTTTGGAATTTCCGGATTGTATATTCTGCTTGAAGCGCCTTTCCTGGCCGCCGTACAGGTATTGGTTTACCTCGGCGCGATTGCCGTACTGATCACCATCACGGTGATGGTCACGCGGCGGATCACCGGGAAAGACGTGGAGGCTGTCAACCGCCAATGGCCCTGGGCTGCTCTGATCGCGGCGCTGGTGCTGGTGACACTCGGCTTCGTAATCCTGACCCAGTTCGGCGGGATAACCTCGGCAGCCGATGTACCAGCCGACAATATTACCGAACTCGGTATGGCCTTCGGCAATTCACAGGCTTTTTCGCTGCCCTTTGAGGTCGCATCGGTGCTGCTGCTGGCAGCATTGATCGGCAGCATTGTGGTCGCACGGGATTAGAAATGTAAGGGGTTACGCATTTGACCCCCCATCGCAGCTTACGCCGCGATTCGCCCCCCAGCGAAAATGGTCCTGTCCATTTTCGCCGCAATGAGGGGGCAGACCCCGTGAAACGGTGGTGGGGGGTTAACCGCACAAACCCCGGAACGGCATCATTGGTACACGGGTGACCTACCGGTCGCCCACCCTGGGAGAACATCTATGATCCCTCTGGAATTTTATTTGATTGTCGCGGCTATCCTGTTCGCGACAGGTGTCTACGGGGTGTTGGCCCGGCGCAATGCAATCGCATTGCTGATGAGCATCGAGTTGATGCTCAACGCGGTCAACATCAACCTGGTCGCTTTCTGGCGCTATATATCACCTGAACGGTTGAACGGGCAGGTGTTTGCGATTTTCGTATTTGCGGTGGCTGCGGCTGAGGCCGCGGTTGGCCTGGCGCTGATCATCTCGATCTACCGCAACCGCCAGACTGTCGCCGCCGAGGACATCAACCTGTTGAAGTGGTGAGATTGTATGAATCTAAATCCTGAAACGCTTCAAACGCTTGTCTGGCTGATTCCCTTACTGCCGCTGGCCGCGTTCTTCATCATCCTGCTGTTTACGCGGTCGAGCAAAGTTGTCAGCGATCTGGTTGCCATCGGGGCAATCTTAGGGACGTGGGTGATCGCCATCCTGGTGCTGATCACAGCCCTGACCACCCCCCACCTTGGAGAGCACCCGATTACCTCATCCTTTGTCTGGCTGCCGCTCGGCGAATCGGCGGCGACCAGCTTCAAGATGGGTGCACTGATCGACCCGCTCGGCGCGGTGATGTTGTTCTTCGTGCCGCTCACGGCGACGATGATCTTCATCTACAGCACGGGCTACATGGCCTCCGGCAGCTATTGGACAGAAGTTAATCCCAACAAGGACGGCTCCTGCCCGGAAGGTGCAGTCATGGACGAGGCCGGGCGCTGCCTGGTCAAGTTCGATGCGACCTACTGGAAAGCCCGCTTCATGGCCTTTATCGGCCTGTTTGCAGCGGGGATGCTGTTCCTATCGATTGCCGATAACCTGCTGCTGCTGTTTGTCGGCTGGGAGATAATGGGGCTGTGCAGCTATTTGCTGATCGGCTTCTGGCACAACCGGGTTTATCCCAACCAGCCGAAGCGCGTCACCCCGGTGGTTGCAGGCATCAAAGCCTTCATGACCACCCGCGTTGGCGACGTGTTCATGCTGCTGGGGATCGCCTGGCTGTACAGCTTCACGGGGACGCTCAATTTCCGCGCCATCCTCTACAACGAGGAAATGCTCCACAGCCTGGAAGCACTGGCCTTCCCGAATATACCCTGGCTGGCCGGTCTGACCGTCGCCGGGGGGATCGGCATCCTGCTGTTCGTCGGCACGGTTGGTAAGAGCGCTCAATTCCCGCTCCATACCTGGCTGCCTGATGCGATGGAGGGCCCTACCCCGGTCAGTGCCATGATCCACGCTGCAACGATGGTGTCAGCGGGTGTGTACATGATCATCCGCATGTTCCCATTGTTGAGCGTCGGTTGGCACGGACACGGCTTCCCGATCCAGATGCAGGTGATCGCCTTTATCGGCGCGTTCACGGCCCTGTTTGCCGCAACGATTGCGATGGCCCAACGTGACGTGAAGAAAGTGCTGGCCTATTCGACCATCAGCCAGTTGGGTTACATGGTCGCTGCGGTCGGTATCGGCGCGTACATCGCCGCCGCCTTCCACCTGATGACCCACGCGATCTTCAAAGCCCTGTTATTCATGGGCAGCGGATCGGTCATCCACGCGGTGGAGCACGGCGAAGAACACGCCCACCATCACGGGCATCACTTCCCGATTGATTTTGACGCGCAGGACATGTTCAACATGGGCGGCCTGTGGAAGCGAATTCCCGTCACCGCCTGGACATTCCTGATCGGCGGCCTGGCCCTGAGCGGCTTCCCGCTGGTGACAGCAGGCTTCTGGAGCAAGGATGAAATCCTGGCGGACGCGATGGCCCATTCACCCGCCGTATTTGTGGTGCTGGCGATTGCCGCTTTCCTGACCGCTTTCTACACCATGCGGCAGATCGGCCTGACCTTCGCCGGACAGCCGCGCACTCACGCCGCCAAAGAAGCCACCCAGACCGAATGGCGGATGAACTTACCGCTGGTCATCCTGGCTTTCTTTGCTATTTTCGCGGGTTACGTCGGTGTCCACGAGGACTTCCCGGTACTGGGTGAACTGCTGGGTGGAAATCCCTTCCATCACTTTGTGGGTGGAACGCTGATTGAACACCCGGAGACACTGCCGTTCAGCTTCACACCGCTGCTCGTTTCGGTGGCGGTTGCATTGGGCGGCCTGTTTATCGGCTGGCTGATTTACGTCCGCAAGCCGCTTGAGGCCGGTCAGGCTGACCCGCTTCAAAAGGTGCTCGGCCCGCTCTATACCCTGTTCGAGAACAAGTACTATATGGACGAACTGTACGACCTGATCTTCGTCCGCCCGGCCCAGTGGTTCGCCCAAAAGGTGGCCTACGAGCTGATCGACCGGGGGATCATCGACGGGTTCCTGCACTTCGTCGCCCGCTCCACCGAGTGGTGGGCCTTCCGTAACAAGGACTTTGACACCTACGTTGTCAATCAGGGCGGTGATCAGGTAGCCGGTGGTATTGGCAATCTGGGCAAAGCCTTCAGGTATATTCAGTCAGGCCGCGTGCAGCAGTATTTGATTGTTGCCGGGGCTGGACTATTGATGCTGGCATCAGTCTTCTTCTGGGCGTTGTTCCTGCGATAACGCCTGGGGACTTGTTATTAATTTCGCAAATTAATCACCGTAGGGGCGCTTCGTGAAGTGCCCAGGGCGGCTCGGACAAACTGAAAGTTTGCGCCGCCCCTACGACCCAAATATAGCTTATCTGAATGTCCGGAAAGCAGAGGAGCCATAGAGTCTATGGACTATATCCGTAACAATCTGCTCACACTGATTACCTTTATCCCGCTGCTGGGCGCAGTGCTCGTGATGCTGCTCCCGCGCAATATGCGGGGCAGCAAAGGATTGGCCCGCTGGGTAGCTCTGCTGTTCAGCCTGATTCCTTTCATTCTGGCCCTGTTAATGTGGGGATGGTTCAATCAGAATCCTTGCAACGATCTGCTGGAGGGAGCCTGCTTTGAACAAAAGGCGCTCTGGTTCCCGCTCCTGAACAGCTATTACCACGTTGGCGTGGACGGGATCAGCGCAACAATGGTGCTGCTGACCACCCTGCTCACCCCGCTGGCCGTGATCATCTCTTGGGAAATCGAGGAACGCGTGAACCTCTACATGGCCCTGTTCCTGTTATTGGAAATGGGCATGTTGGGCGTGTTCGTCACCCTCGACCTGATGGTCTGGTTTGTGTTCTGGGAGTTCGGCCTGGTGCCGATGTACTTCCTGATCAACATCTGGGGGAGCGCCAACCGCCGCTATGCGAGCTATAAGTTCTTCCTCTATACGATGGCAGGATCGCTCGGCTTGCTGCTCAGTATTCAGATCATCGGTCTGACCCAGGGCAGCTTTGACCTGATCGACATCATGACCACCTGGCCGACCTACGGCGGGGTGAACGGCAGCGGCGCTATCGCCGGTGTTGCCATCCCCATCGTGAAGAACATCGCCTTCTGGCTGTTCGCGCTGGCGTTTGCCATCAAGGTGCCGGTCTGGCCCTTCCACACCTGGCTGCCTGATGCCCACACCGAAGCCCCCACCGCCGGGTCAATGATCCTGGCCGGGGTGCTGCTCAAGCTGGGTGCTTATGGTTTCCTGCGCTTCGTGCTGCCGTTGTTCCCGGTGCAGTCCCATAACTTTGCCCCGGTGCTGGCCGTACTGGGTATGATCGCCATCGTGATGACAGCCTTCTCGTCCTTCGGGCAGACAGACTTCAAACGACTGGTGGCCTACAGCTCGGTCAATCACATGGGCTGGGTGGTGCTGGCGATTGCAGCGGCGGGCTGGGTTGGCCTCGGTGGCCGTTACGAACCCGGCAGCGAACTGAACGCCATCATCGCTGTGAACGGCGCTGTCTTGCAGATGTTCAATCACGGTCTGAGCGCGGCAGGTATGTTCGCCCTGGTCGGCATTATGTACAGCCGCATCCACACCCGCGACCTGACCAAGATGGGCGGCCTCTGGTATGTTGCCCCGGTCTACGGCGGGATCATGATGTTCGTGTCGATGGCCTCGCTTGGCCTGCCCGGTCTGAACGGCTTTGTCAGCGAGTTTATGGTCGTTCGAGGCGTATGGCCGGTCGGTGCGGAAAGCGGACAGGTCATCTTCACACTGATGCTCGCCATCAGTATGTTGGGCCTGTTATTCACCGGAGCCTATATCCTCAAGGGGATTCGCCACGTGCTGCTCGGCCCCCTCAATCAAGAGGCGGTGGAGATGGCACACGGGCACTCGCTGGAGATCAAATTCCGCGAGGTGATCGCCCTGGCCCCGCTGATGATATTGATGCTGGTTATTGGTGTATTCCCGTCGTGGTTGGTGTCGGTCATCAACGAGACGGTGACCCGGTTGGTATCTGGGTAGGGGCGATAATCCCCCCTATAGGCTGTCCTTGCCATAGGCGAATCGGAGAGGCCGTGAAGATAACATATGATCCTGAAGTGGATATCCTGCGGATCATCTTGATGCAAGGCCCTATCGAAGAAAGTGACGAGGACAGACCTGGAGTTATTCTGGATTACGATAAAGATGGTAATGTTGTTGGCATCGAGATTCTTGATGCTTCGGAGCGGGTCGAAAACCCGCGTGCATTTGAGTATGAACTAGTCGGAACCTGACGCTGAACCTCAAACAACCTGACGAGGTAAATCGGTCATTCAATTACTAGAGGGTAAAACATGGGTTTTCCTTTTCTGACATTGATTACCTTCGTGCCCATTGTCGCGGCAGTCATCCTGTTGATGATGCCCGATGAGGGCAAGATGGACCCCGTAAAAGACGCACAGCGGATCGCCGTACTGCGGACCGGTATCCGGTCGATTGCAGCGGCGGCGACCTTCATCAGCGTGGCGCTGGCGCTGTACGTGTTCATTGGCGTTAACCAGGCTTACGGGATTGATGCGGTCGGCCCGTTCTTCTTTGAAGACGGCCCCTGGCCCTGGGTCCCGCAGATCGGGATCGGCTATCACCTGGGTGTTGACGGGATCAGCGCCCCGATGGTACTGCTGACCGGATTGGCTTCTTTCTGCGGTGTGCTGATCTCCTGGGGCATTAACGACCGTCCGCGCGAATTCTTCGCCTTCTTCCTGCTGCTCACCGCGGGTGTGTACGGCGTGTTCGTTGCACTGGACTTATTCATGCTGTTCTTCTTCTACGAGCTGGCGATCTTCCCGATGTATATCCTGATCGCCACCTGGGGATGGAAAGTCACGCGTGAATATGCCTCAATGAAGCTGACGCTGTACATCCTGGTTGGATCGGTGATCGCCCTGGTCGGCGTGATCGCGATGTACTTCCTGATGCAAAACGCCGGGATGGAAGCCAGCTTCGACATCGTCGATATGATGAACGCCCGCGATGCCGGGGTATTCGACCAGCCATACGCCACACTGCCATTTGGGTTGGGCGTGGTGACCTTCGCGAAAGCGTGGTTCCCGTTCATCTTCCTGGGCTTTGGCGTGCTGGCCGGTGTCTTCCCCTTCCACAACTGGAGCCCGGATGGACACGTCGCCGCACCAACCGCCGTCTCGATGATCCACGCAGGCGTGCTGATGAAGATGGGCGCTTACGCCGCGCTGCGGGTCGGGGTGGTATTGCTGCCGGAAGGCGCGATCACCCACCTACCCTGGATCGTGTTCCTGACGCTGATCAACGTGGTCTACGGATCGTTGATCGCGCTGGTACAGCGTGACTTCAAATATGTGATCGGCTTCTCGTCGGTGTCGCACATGGGTCTGGTCAGCATGGGCATTGCGACCATGAACATCCAGGGCATGACCGGTGCGGGCCTCCAGATGTTCAGTCATGGCGTGATGACGGCACTCTTCTTCGCTTCAGTCGGTATGGTCTACGACCGTGCCCACACCCGTGATATCCCATCGCTGGGAGGCTTCTGGCAGAAAATGCCGACAGTCGCGCTGGCCTTTATTATCGGCGGGTTGGTGAGTATGGGTATGCCGGGCTTCTCCGGTTTTGTCGCCGAATTCCCGATCTTTATCGGATTGTGGGAGGCTGCCGATACGGTGGCCCGCTATTATGGCCTGATTGCTGTGGTGTCCGTAGTCGGTATCGTGATCACCGCGGCTTATGTCTTGCGGGTTGTTCAGCGAGTATTCTTCGGCGACTTTGAACCAGGCAAATGGCACGACGAGATCACTGATGTAACCGCGCTCGATAAGCTGGCGCTGGCGATCCTGGCAACCTGGCTGATCCTGGTGGGCGTGTTCCCTGCAATCATGCAGAACATGGTAGCCGCCGGGATGGAGCCGATTGCACGCCTGTTAGGAGGTGCATAGTTGTTCACTGAAAGCGCAACCGCAGCACAAGTCGCGATCCCGATTCTGGCCGAGATCGGCCTGGTAGTCGTCCTGCTGCTGGTTCTCACCATTGACCTGTTTTTACGACCGGCCCGCCGCCGCACGGTTGGTATTATCGCCGGTATCGGCATCATCATCGTCCTGATCGTTAACCTGCTGGTCGGCTTCAACCAGATCGGCAACCCCGATCTGGCCGGTCCACTGCTGGGCGGGATGGTGCGCTATGACACCTTATCCTTGATCTTCCGCACGATGATCTTATTGAGCGCCGCCCTGACCTGCCTGATCTCCCTGGATGTGGAGCACATCGGGCGGCAGGGTGAATTCTACGCCATCGTGATCGCAGCTGCCCTCGGCATGACGCTGATGACCGCCGCCGCCGATCTGATCATCGTCTTTCTGGCCCTCGAAACTACGTCGATCTGCCTGTATGTGCTGGCCGGTTTCCTGCGCGAGTCGGATCGCAGCAGCGAGGCGGGCCTCAAGTATTACCTGTTTGGCGCGTTCACGTCGGGGATTTTCCTGTACGGCCTGAGCCTGCTGTTTGGCTACACCGGCACGACCAACATCTTCGAACTGGCCGAGCCGCTCGGCGAACTACTCACCAGCGGCCCTCAGGGCGCTTTCGGATTGGTGCTGGCCCTGTTGTTCCTGCTGTTCGGATTTGGCTTCAAGATCGCAGCGGTTCCCTTCCACTTCTGGACACCGGACGTCTACGAAGGGGCCCCTACCCCGGTAACGGCCTTTATTAGCACGGCGAGTAAAGCTGCCAGCTTCGCCCTCCTGATCCGGGTTTTCAGCGCCATCTGGCCTGCTGAAGCCGCCATCTACTGGACCGGGTTGCTGGCTGCGATGTCCGCCATCACAATGACCTTTGGCAACCTGCTGGCACTGGTTCAGGGCAACCTCAAGCGCATGCTGGCTTACTCATCGATTGCCCAGGCCGGTTATACTCTGATGGGCGTTGTTGCCCTGACCCAAACCGAACTCGGCGCAGCCGCCGTGACCTTCTACATGTTCATGTACGTCCTGACCAACGTCGCGGCATTCACCGTCATTATCCTGGTCAGCAATGTGACCGGCTCCGACCAGATCAGCGACATGGCAAACCTGGGGCGACGCTCGCCTTACCTGGCGCTGGCAATGGTGCTGGCCCTGCTGTCATTGAGCGGTGTGCCTCCGCTGGCCGGGTTCTTTGGCAAGTTCTTCCTGTTCTCAGCCGCTGTGAAGTCGGGCTATACCTGGCTGGCGATTGTCGGTGTGCTGAACGCCATCGTTGCCCTGTACTACTACCTGACCGTGATCAAGGTGATGTACGTCGATCCTAACGACGATACCCGCCCGATCCCGGTTTCAGGGGCTTACACCATCGTTCTGTTCATCACATCGATTGGGATGCTGTTGATGGGCACCCTGGCCGCTCCCTGGTGGAACTGGGCACTCAACGCCGCCGGGAACCTGATCGCGATGACCCCATAGCAATACCCAGATTAGCAAAGAAAAGAAATAGAAAACTCAAGGATGGTGGGCTTTATCAAGCCCACTGTTCTTGAGGTGTGCAAGAACACGCACCCCCACCTGCGACACACTTTCCTCGTAAAACGGGGGAGGTGAGTGAGACTCGCTCTTTCTGCACCTGTCTTTGACGACAAAAAGATATTTGTTCGCATTTTTAAGGTATTTATCTGGCAAAAAAGTTGATCGGGGGTTTGTTTTATGATACCATTCATTCTACGTCTTGTCGGTAAAAAATGAGAGATTGTATGGACGATAGATGGCGGCCAGTCTTATCCATCGGCACTGCGTGGATAGTCGGTTTGGTACCCCTGGTTGTCATCCCAATTGCAATCTTTTTAGGCCAGTGGATCGACAGGCTGTTGGGTACCAAACCCGTGATGCTCGTGGTGAGCATCTTGATCAGTATCCTTCTCAGTCTTATTCTGATGGTTCAAGCAGCCCTCTCAATTACACAAGCCGTCAAACGGACTCGTAGTGCTGCTACACATCAACCGGAACAATACGAGGAGCAATAACATTTGAAGGGCATACTCATTCTCATTGGCGTCATTCTGTTCGCCGCGTTTTTCTGTGGTGTCTTGCCCTGGCTTCAGGTTCAAGTCCTGGGTATTCCACCCGCAACCCTGCCGGTGATTGAACTTCCAGCCGAGAACATCACAGCAAATCCACTAATCGATCTTCCAGGCCCCTATAATGACATCTATTTGACCAATACTTTATTGGCAACCATCCTGGCCGATTTGATTATCATCGGCCTGGCAATCCTCGGTACTCGCCGCTTGCGCGAGGTCCCGGAGGGCACACAAAACGTCCTGGAAATGTTCGTCGAAACCCTCTATAACCTGACCGAGCAGGTAGTCGGCTCGAAATTCACCCGCCAGATTTTCGCCATCGTTGCGACGATCTTCATCTTCATCCTGGTTGCCAACTGGGTTGAATTCATCCCCGGCGTGGATAGCATTGGTATCATGCACCACGCCCATGAAGGCGAAGGTTTCGATCGTAAGGAGATCGGGGATTCTGGTATCTTCTACCTCGATGTTCCTCACAGCGCCGAAGCCGCCCTCGAAGGGGAAGAAGCGACGCACCCTGAAACAGAAGCGGGCGATCATGAAGAAAAGTGGGTTGTTACCCCCTTCCTTCGCCCGGCAGCAACCGACCTTAACATGACGGTTGGACTTGCCATTGTCTCCTTCCTGGTTATCCAATGGTTCGGTCTCCGGGAATTGGGGATTAACTACGTAGCCAAGTTTATCAATACCCCC
This sequence comes from Anaerolineae bacterium, assembly GCA_050288085.1. Classification (GTDB taxonomy): domain Bacteria; phylum Chloroflexota; class Anaerolineae; order Aggregatilineales; family UBA3940; genus JBNKDD01. The sequence goes on along the minus strand of JBNKDD010000028.1, from coordinate 3,171 downwards.
GCACTTGAACGTGGAGGTATGGGTTTCATCGACTTCGGTGTGGGGTTACTCGAACTTATCCTTGAGCCGGTCAAGATAATCTCTTTGTCCTTCCGTCTTCTGGGCAATGTCTTTGCTGGCGCGGTACTGCTGTTTGTGATGAGTTCGCTGATCCCCTTTATCTTACCAGCCGGTCTATACGGCTTTGAGATGTTCATTGGCGCAATTCAGGCTTTTGTTTTCGCCATGCTGACCCTGATGTTCTCTGGCATTGCTATGACGCCGCATGCCCACGAAGAACAACACTAGTACAACTTTCTCGCACTCGATTGGTGCAGACGAGAATAGAAGCAGTTTTAGATTAGAACTTTAATACACACTTGGAGGAATTCCATAATGGAAGGTGATCTGGGAACCGTTGCCAAATTACTAGGCGCTGGTCTGGCTATGATTGGAATGATCGGGCCTGGGATTGGTATTGGTGTCATCGGCTTAGGCGCGATGCAGTCTATGGGGCGCAACCCTGAAGCTGCCCCCCTGATTCAGGTTAACATGATCCTGGCGATTGTGTTTGCCGAGTCGGTCGCAATTTATGCGCTGGTCGTAGCGCTAATTTTGCTCTTCGTTGCCTAATGAATTTGGTCGCTTTAGCTAGTATAGCCTTTGACCAGGAGATTAGCCTTGGATAGATTAGCTCCACTGGGAATCAACCTAGGATATCTGGTACTCCAGATTATCAACTTTATCGTTCTGTTGATCGTGCTTCGGCTCACAGTCTATAAACCCTTGCTGAATATGCTTCAAGAGCGCAAAGAGCGCATCGCAGAGGGCCTGAACTACGCCCGCCAGTCCGAAGAAGCTCTTGCCAGCGCGGAATCTGATAAGCAAAAGGTGCTGGATGAAGCCCGCGCCGAAGCGCAGCGGATCATCGCTGAAGCCCGACGCCGCGCCGAAGAGGCCGCTGAGCAGTACAAGGCTGATGCGCAGGAAGAGGCCCGCCGCATCCGTGAGCAGGCCCAGGCAGACGCCGCTGCCGAGCGTGACCATCTGCTGGCCGACATGCGCGATCAGATCGTCTCTTTGAGCATTGCTGCCGCCAACCACCTGTTAGGTGAAGGTTTAGACGAGAAGCGCCAGAAGGCCGCCGTCAAGGACTTCTTCACCAACGTTCCGGCAGAGGCCAAAGGGTTGGGTAACACGCTGACCGTTATCACCGCTGTGCCACTCACCCAGGCCGAGATGAAGGACTTCAAGAAGCAGCTCGGCACAGAAGACATCACCTTCGAAACCGACCCCAGCATTTTGGGCGGTGTGGTGGTGCGAGCCGCCGGACAGCAGGTCGATGGCAGCTTTGCCTATCAACTGGAAACGATGCGGACAACGCTCTCGTAGCCAAAATATCATACCCCCTGCTACCGCTGAAGCGGTATCTGCCCCCCTTGCAAGGGGAGCGAATCGCGGGGAGCGCGATGGGGGGTAAACTACATGAGTTCAATCTTGGTTATCTTTGATACCCCTGGATTAATGCCGGGGGTTTTTGCTGTTTGAAGCCGGAAGCGATAAAGTTGCGCCGATGAAACTCTCAGAAATTCTACAAAATGTCCCGAATATTCTGAAGCAAACCAACGCTTCCACCGATCCCGAAATCACCGCCCCCGTCGTAGAAGACAGTCGACAGGTTGAGCCGGGCGGGATTTTCCTGGCGCGGAAGGGTGGCTCGGTTGATGGGCATCATTACATCCAGGCCGCCATCGACCGGGGAGCCGCCGCCATCGTCGGGGAGCGATCACCGGATCAGGTTGCCTGTTCGATCCCCTATATCCAGGTAGCCGACGGGGGATTAGCCCTCGCCTACCTGAGCGCCGCTTATCACGACTTCCCAGCCCAAAAGCTGGTCATGATCGGCATCACCGGCACGGATGGCAAAACCACCACCGCCACCCTGCTGTACAGCATCCTCAAGGCAGCGGGAATCAGGGCAGGCATGATCAGCACCATCAACGCCGAGATCGGCGACGAGTCGGTCGCGACCGGTTTACACGTCACCACGCCCCCCTCCCCCGAAGTACAGGGCTACCTCAAGCGGATGGTTGAGGCCGGGCTGACCCACTGTGTGATGGAAACTACCTCGCATGGCTGGGCGCAGCATCGAGTCGCCGCCTGTGATTTCGACCTGGCCGTGATCACCAACATCCAGCACGAGCACCTCGACTTCCACAAAACCTGGGAGAATTATCGCGACGCCAAAGCAATGCTGTTCCGCGACCTGATGCAATCCACCCGCAAACCGGGTATCCCCAAGCTGGCGGTGATCAACCTGAACGACACGCCCAGTGCCGGTTATCTGCTCGATATCCCCGCCGACCGCCATCTGCGCTACGCCATCGGCTCAGAATTTCCCGGCGACGTACTCGCAGTCGATACCACCTACGCCCCCGACTCGACCCGCATCATGCTTCAATTCCCGGATCGGGAATCGCTGGAACTTCAGGCAGCGCTGGTAGGAACCTTCAACGTCAGCAATATATTGGCGGCAGTATCAGCCGCCTATGGATTAAACATTCCAAATGAATCCATCAAGGCAGGCATCGAAGCCGTTAAAGCGATTCCAGGCCGGTTGGAACGGATCGATGAGGGGCAGGATTTCCTCGCGCTGGTCGATTTCGCCCATACACCCAATGCGCTCCGCCGGGCACTCGAAGCCGCCCGTCTGATGACCGGAGGCCGGGTGATCGCTATCTTCGGCAGCGCCGGGCTGCGTGACCCTGAGAAGCGTGCCATGATGGGAACCATTGCCGGAGAGTTAGCCGACCTCGTGGTGATCACCGCCGAAGACCCGCGCACCGAATCCTTAGAGGAAATCATGGCGATCAGCGCGGCAGCCTGCACCGAAGCCGGAAAAGTCGAGGGAGAAACGTTCTGGAGGATCGCGGATCGCGGGGAAGCGCTTCACTTCGCCACGCAGTTAGCCCAAAGCGGCGACGTGGTGATCGCCTGTGGGAAGGGACACGAGCAGAGTATGTGCTTCGGGACAGTTGAATATCCCTGGGACGACCGCGAAGCGATGCGCGCCGCCCTGAAAGGTCAGCCCCTCCTGACTTTACCTACAGCCGGGTAGCACCCCATTGCGCAACTTTTGGGCGCGTCGCTCACGCACAAGCGTGTTCACCGAGATTTTGCCCCCCTTGCAAG
>JBNKDD010000027.1:0-32963 GCA_050288085.1 Anaerolineae bacterium | reverse complement strand
CCGACCTTGCCGCTCAGCGCGACTCGCTGGACAGCAACCTCAATGATGAGGATAACTCCGCTGGTGAGGATGACAGCCTTGATGATCAAAGCAGCACCAACGTCGAGGACAGCAGCGTTGATGATGGGAACAGCACCGATGTCGAGAACAGCACCGGTGTCGAAGACAGCAGCTCTGATGATGAGAACAGCACCGGTGTCGAGGACAGCAACTCTGATGATGAGGATAGCACCGATGTCGAAGACAACAGCTCTGGTGATGAGAGCAACACCGGCAGCGAGGATGACTCCAGCGACGAAGGCGATGACTCCAACGATGAGAACGACGACTCCAGTTCAATCGAGAGCAGCCTGGGCCCGGACACCACCATCATTGCTACTGACAGCAACAGCAACACCGGCAGCACCGTTGACAGTACCCCTTCCCCTGATACCGGCGGCAGCGACTCAAGCTCGGATAGCAGCAGCGATCATGGGGATGACCACCATGACGACCATGAGGATGACCATGATGACGAGGGAGACGACGATTAAAAACTAATAACTCGTCTATAAAAAACGCCCCTTATAGTCAAAGGGGCGTTTTGCTTTACCAGTCTGAAAAGTTCTTACCCCTTCTCACTGCGGATAAAAAGCAACCACGCTCGGCACCGGCTCAATCGAATTGATCAGCAGGTCGCGGCGGTCGGTGCTCAAATATAACCCGGTAGATTTGCCGCCATCCAGATTAAGCGCGGTATCCAGGCCAAGGTCGGAAGCGACCAGCCAATCGCGAAGCTGGTAGAGCGAGACATTAAACGTGTAGCTCGTCACGATGATCAAACGACCTTGCCAATCCAGGCCGACAGCGGTGCGGCGGCTGGGCCGGTCGGGGAGATCAAAATCTGCCGGGCTGCCACCGGGGTTAATCAGCATCGGGAGCCCCTGCACAGCCTGGTCGAAGGTCTCACCGGTTTGGTAGGGGAAATCGATCAGGGAGCGGATAGCTGTTTCGCCGCCTCGAATGCTCAACATACCGCCCTTATCTTCAAAACTATAGCCATGAAGCTCCCCGTCAACGGACAGTAAGCCGACCGATTCGTATTCAGGGCTAAAGAAGCCACCGTTAATGACAACCGGCGCGCCAAACTGCCCGGCCCATTCGGAGACCAGCGCCGGATCATCCGGGTTGTAGTGGATACGGAAAGCATACTGGGTCAGGTCAATACGAAGCAGGACGATCTCCGCCGGGGCGCTATCTGGTAGTTCGATGTAAGCGGCGCGGAGTTCGATTCCGGGCTGAATCACCTCCCAGGTGACCGGGAAGGTAGGCGTTGCCGGTGGGCCTACGGCGGTGGGCGGTTGGGTGGGAACCGGTGAAGGCGTTGGTGTTGGTGTTTGAATCAAAGGGATATTGCAAGCAAGGATGGATAGAACAATGATCAAGATTCCGACTTTGGGTAGATGGCGAGTTGTCATGCTACGCATCCCAGGACTCCCAACCGAGCACCCACTGTTCATCCAATTTACTCAGGCAATCCCGATGAACGCAGGCTCTCCTAACAACCTTCAGGACACAGCCCGGATCGCAGCCATAAATCCCTGATGCCCAGGCAGGATTGGCCTCTAAGACAGCCCAACCCCGCCCCTCAATCAGACCCACATCTACCACAAACGCAGGGGGATGATCATCCGGTGCAGCGGAGATAACATCCTGAGCAAAGGCGAGTGCAGCTTGATGCTCGTCCTCATTTATCCAACCGCTGCCAACCGAACGATCTATCAATTCACCCTCACGTAAATAAGGTGAGAGGGTCAACACATTACCTTCCAGCACAAAGCAGCGGGCTTCGACATCCCATGATACCGGCTCGGCAACTAACACAGAAAGCGAATCAGGTAGATCACCAGTGTCCGGCAGTTCATCGCCGGATTGATATACCTTCGCATCAAATGCCTTGTCGCCTGCCGGTTTGAAAAAGGCCGGGTGGTCGATCTGCCGGGCCGCATCCAGGGTAATACAACGCACATCACGCTTCAAGTAATCTTGTGAAAGGGCAGTGAGCCAATCGGGTGGTGGTTCCAATAATGCGATATTCAGTTGATCGGCCAGGAATCGGACGAAGAGAGCCTCGCCGAAAATTACCAGTTCGGTTTGGCTTTTCAGATGGTCAGGAGCCTGCCACTTCTGAAGGCGTTCAACCTGCCAACCATGCTGCCCGGCAGCGCGTTCTAAGGCAATTGAATCGAGGGTTTCCCAGGGTGAAAGGATGAGTTTCGGCATAACTACTTTCCTGGGTGAATAGGTAGAAGCAGCTTATTTCTCAATCATCATCCCGCGACCGGTCACGATCACGCTTGCTCCTGAGCAATGACGAAGCGGTTGAACCGGATCGGGTAGGTGCACGGGTAGGTTTAGGCGCAGGTGACACGCGCTCCGGCGGCGGCGGTGATTCCGGCGCGGCGACTTCATCCCGCTCAATGCGGGTAGTCGGAGTCGGTATCTGGGTAGAGGCGCGTTGGGCGGTGGCCTGTTCGGCACGTTCCTTCGCTGCGAACAAAGCACCTGCCGATGAGGTTCGCGGCTGCACGGCTTCGGCTGCACGGCGGCGACCGATTCCCAACCAGGCGGCCAATCGAACCAGATCGGAGCGGGTGAGGATCAGGCGGCGAACGGCAATATCAAATGGCAGGAGGATCGTCGCGGCAAGAACCAACCAGGGCCAGATTGGTTGGCTGCTGCGGTCGAGGCGCAGGTTGTGAGCGAAAATCTCCGCCGGGTCTTCGATCACGTCGCCACCGGCCAACCCGGCAACGTAGGACAGGTAATCGGGGTCACCTGTCAGGGAGCGATACTCCGGCGAATAAGACAGTACCCAGCCAGAAGTCTGGGCAACAGCACCCTGATCGCCAGCAACATCATCAGCCCCGGCCACCCGCACGAAATAAGCGCCTTCCTCACCCGGCTCAAAGACACCCTCATAACGACCCGGCGCAACCTGGCTGAGAGTCACCGGGATGGTGGTCAGGTCGGGCAGGACGACATTGGCATCCATCTCCAGGCCGTTGAGATACTCGCCCTCTTCCGACTGGGCATCGACAAAAATCCGGGCGGTTTCACCTTCCTGGACTACACGAACTTCGACGTTCTGGGTTGCGCCCTCGGTGATCGTCCAGCGCACGGCCTGAGACCACAAACGAGCATACTCATCCCAGCTAATCCAGTTGGTGGCCCAGCGCCCACTGGCGTCGGATGTCCAGGCGACCGACCGGCCCAGGCCATATTGCCACGCGGCAAGCAGCGGATCGTCCTTATCCGTGACAAGAATCTGGCGGGCGGTGGGTTTGATCGATGTGCCGATGTAACCGTACAGCGAAGGGGTGGCATCAATGCCGCTCATGATTTCGCTGCTGCTGGCTAAAGCCGGGAAAAATTCGTTCTCAATAATATAAGCCCGCGTCGCAATGACGGTTTCCTCGGTGAAAATTTCGGGGATGGTGTCCACGTCGTAGGCGTAATGGAAACGGCCATCGGCGAGTTCGGGTAGTTCCTCAATAAATGGTGCATATCCCTGCCCGATGGCGATCACCGACAAGGTGATCCCGTATTCGGTGTACATTTGCTCAACTAACTCGGCAATACCGGACGGCGACGCGCCGCCATCGGTCAGCAAAACGATGTGGCGGAGCTGGCTGGGATCATCGGGAAGCTGCTTGCTGACAGCCAATACCCCGGCGTAAATATCAGTGCCGCCGCCCGCGCGGATACCACCCACCAACCGGGCGATCTCACTGCGGTTGGAAGCCGGGCCAATAGGCACTGCCCAGGACGCGGACTCGTCAAAGGGAACGACGCCCACCCGATCCAGCGGGCCGAGCAGGTTCACGGAGCGGATCACCGCTTCCTTCGCCAGTTCGATCTTCTGGAATCCGCCCAGGCTGGAATCCGACATCGAGCCGGATTTGTCGATCACGTAGACGACCGTCATCTGCGGTAAACGCTCCTGGTCTTTGAGCTGCATTTCGACCGGGAGGGTTTCCTCTAAGGGGGTCTGGAAATAGCCGCCAACACCGAAAGCATTTGGCCCACCGATCACGACTAGGCCGCCACCCAGGTCACGGACATAAGTCTGGAGCAGCTGCATTTTGCGCTGACCAAGATTGCGGGCCGGGACGTTTGCCAGGATCACGCTTTGATAACCGGACAGGGTAGAAAGATCGGCGGGCAAACCCAGTCCGGTGACATGATCGACGAGCAAGCCCTGCTCCAGTAATGCCTGGGCGAGGTTGGTGATCTCCTGTTCATCGTCGGCGACAATCAAGACACGCGGCGGGCCAACCACCTGAGTAAAGGCTGATAGCTCGTTGTTCTGGTAGAAAATATCCTCGCCCGCCGGGATGACCTGTACACGGAAGGCGGTCAGGCCGGGTTCGGTGGCGGTCAGGGTGAAGGTATAGCGGTTGATTCCCTCTAATAGACCGACGCTTTCCTCAACCAACACCTGCCCACCGCCTATTACGCGCAGGACAGCGGTGGTTTCAAGGCTGCTTTCGATGGCAACTGACAGGTCAAATATTTGGCCCTCATTGAGCCGGGTGGGCGCGCTGACATCGGTGACCAGAACCTCCGAGCCGGTGATGGTCGAGAAAGGCACGGCGACGATCTCAATACCTGAAGCATTGGCGAGGCGGGCAGCTTCGGCAGCATCACCGATATTTGCCAGCCCATCTGACAGGATCACCATGCGGCGAGCGGCACCGGGCGGGTATAAAGCCATACCGAGACGGATCGCTTCGGCGAGGTCGGTGTTGAGGGGTAAGACCTCCGATTCGAGCGGGCCGAGTTCGCTGATGGCGGACATCGGGCGCTCGACCAGGGCATCAGAACCGAAGACGATAATGGCGGCCTCGTCATCTGATCCCATGCGATCCATCACATCCTGGACATACAGGCGAGCCGATTCAACTGCCGGGGCGGACATGGAGTCCGAAGCATCGATCAGGAAGACGACCGCCAGTTGGTCGGCAGCCTTGATGATCTGTAACCCGGCCAGGGCAAACACCAACGCAATGATAATCAGGAAACGTAATACCAGCGCCAGGATGGCGCGACCTCGCCCCCACATTCCCTGCGGACGACCTACCCATAGGAAATATGGAAGTGCCAGCAAACCGACCAGTGCAATCGGATATGTCAAAGCCATGCAGAGATTGTACACGCAGCGACGAGCAGAGGCCAATAGCGGCGGGAATACGTCGGCGTTTGGGCGGATAACACCGGAATTGAGTACAATTGAATTAAGTGGAAACAGATGTTTTGGAGAGGGGAGTATGCAAGCACACCGGATCGAAACGACTGTACAGAAGGATGGCAAACTGGTCATTCAAGATATACCATTTCAAGCAGGAGAGATGGTCGAGGTCATTATTCTGCCTGTGCTCAAATCACGCACTCATGACAAATATCCACTTCAAGGTACCGTTCTTGAGTATCTAAACCCAACAGAGCCAGTCGCCTCTGATGACTGGGAAGCCAATACATGATCGTTATTGATACTCACATCTGGGTCTGGTGGGTCAATGATTCGCGGCAGCTACAAAAAGAATATAAGACGCTTTTGGAAAACTCGGCATCCGATGGGATTGGTGTTAGTGTTATTTCTTGCTGGGAAGTCGCAAAGCTTGTTGAACTGGGTCGATTAACACTCTCAATCGAGGCGGGTGAATGGATTGAGACAGCACTAGCCTATCCAGGCGTGCAATTATTAGCCCTGACACCTCGTATTGCCGTTGAATCAACACAGCTTCCAGGTACATTTCATCGCGATCCCGCCGATCAACTAATCGTTGCCACAGCACGGATATATGACAGCCCACTAATGACTGTTGATGAACGCATTCTTGCTTATCCAGAAGTTAAGCATATTCCCCCAGCATCCGATTCATAAAGCCACTATGCCCCAAAAGTAATCGCAGTTTCTCCGGCTTTGCTACGTCGTGAAGCTAAATGAGAAATAACTGCTCTCGCTTAATAGAAACCTCATTCGCGGCGACCGTTCAAAATCTCCACAACCCTCATTGCTTGTGGTTGGCAACCAAACGGCTCCCCTGGGCGTATTGATTACAGATACAAGACTCACATATTCATGGGGGAGTAAGAATGACGAATGCAGAAGCGACAATAAAGCCCACTCTATGGGAGTGGATCAAACTACGGGCCGAGTTGATTGTGCCGGTGCTTGGGTTGGTGCTGTTTTACCTGATCAATGGGGATGCCAACCGGCCTGCAACCATACCTGTGTGGATTCTGGTCGGCATCCTGACGGTGGTATATGCCTGGCTGATCGTCCGTGAGCCGCAAAAAACGCCGGAAAAGGAACCACGCACCATCGAGAAAAGGGACATCTGGCGGACGCTGCGAACGGTGGCCGCAGTAGTGATCGGAGCGGCGATGATCCAGATTATGACGTCGATGTCTGAGGAGGATACCTCCGACGGTTCAAGCAATTCGCTGATTATTTACCTGGTTATGCTGGTACTGATCATTGGATTTGGCACGGCGGGTTTCCTTGCAGAAAAAGGATTGAAGGTCGATCTACTGCCCGTGATCCGGCGGCGGGATTTCAAACACATTTTATATGTGCTGGCTGCCGGGTTCTTCATTGCCGTCGTAGTAATGGTCATTGGTGGCGGCCTGTCGAACAATATTGGCGAGGCAGTCGGATCGTTGTTTGGGGAAGTATCACGGGAGCAAAGCGATTCGGGTTTCATGCCGGGTGTAGGATGGCCGAGCTTATTCCTCGATATGCTGATCGGGGCCGGGCTGTTTGAGGAACTACTGTTCCGAGCAGGGATCATGACACTGGTCTGGAAGCTAACCAAAGGCTGGGGCTGGGGATTGGTCGTGTCGGCAATCCTGTTTGGCTTTTATCACATCACGATGAGCAGCCTGAGCGGCTATTTCCTCGAAGCGCCGATTGCTTCGGTGGTGTCTTCGGCGATCATGGGCCTGGTTCTGGGGAGCATCTACCGCTATCGAGGATTGACGATGGCGGTATTGGTACATGCATTGACCAATTTCATCGGGCTGATGATGTTTAATTAGGGCGTTGTTATAGATAGAGGGCGACTGACCAGTCGCCCCTACCGGATAATTTGTGTGGGTCAGGGTTGGTTATTGTCAAAAGTCAGCCAGATAATATCCATGCCGTTTTCCGGGATGGTGAAATCCTGGTAGCGGCCCTTTGAATACTCATTGACAACTTTACGCCAGAAAGCCTGGGCGGGCGTGTTCGGGCCAACAACGGTCACTTCCCAGTAGCCGAGGTGGGTATCAAATAACTGGGCGGCCAGTGTCGATCCGATCCCCTGGCGGCGATAGCGGCGCAGCACAAAGAATTCATCAACGTAGTGGCCGTGTGTTTTGCGCTGCTCTACCCGGTCACTGACCAGGGCGAATCCGGCCAATTTACGATCTACCCAGCCCAGGTAAGCCCAGAAGTGATCACTATTCATATAGCGTTCAGGCTCGAAGCCGGGATCATACCAGCCGTTTTCGTCGGGGCCTTCCTCGTCCAGGAAATCCTCAAAGTCATACAAATAAAGTTGCAGCAGGTTCTCCAGCGCCTTGAACTGGTTCTCCCTGGCCGGGAGTAAGCGAATACGTGAAGTCATTTAACCTACACTTCTACCACTGCCACTCATCCCAGATGGTCTGATCTTCCAAACCATTATCATCAACCGGCTGAGTGAGGGCCGTATCAGGGTGATAATATCGGCGGGTTTCTTCTGCCTCCACAATAATATCATCCGCTACCACCCCGATCCGTTCGCGGATCAGGGCCAGGAAATCTAAGGGGCCAACAGCCACCAGCAAGCAGCCAACATCCTGGCATTCTAACGCCTTATTGAGCGCATCGTTAGGCTCGGTGATCACCGCCGCCGGACATTGCAACTGCTCGGAAATCAGGCGCTGCAAATGGATCAGCTTGGGGAGTTCATCCTCGGTCTGGGGATAGAGGATCACCCGGTTGCCGGGCTGGATCGGCAGCTTGAGGAATTCGGCATAAGTCTCTGGGTCGGCGGGTGGTTTGACCAGATAGGTTACGGATGAAGGTCTGATGGCCTCAACCAGATGTGCCAATGACCTGATCCGCGAGGGCGTAGTGGCGGTATCCATCAAGACCTGTCCGCCCTGGTAGCTCTCCAATTCGCCGCGTCCGGGCATACAGAAATCATAGGTCGCATCTTTCAGGTTTTCGACTACAGCCGAAGTAGCCGATCTGCGCCGGGCTGCCTGCAACCAGGAAAAAACATGGGCCAGGTGTTTGACGTTATGCTCACCGACCAGGCGGGTCTGTCCTTCCAGGCGGTGAATATCATAGTGGAGGATGTAATCGGTCAGCTTCGAATTGGCCCGGTTGCGCTCGTATTCCCAACCCACCATATCATCAACAAACACAACCTGTGCCTGGCGAAGTTGAGCCACCGCTTCAATCGAGGTTTTGACATCTTCTGATTGCGGAGCACTGACCACCAATCCCCCTTCCGGGATCAGGAACAATTCTTCCAGGTCGGGGCAATCCGGGTCACGGTCGTCAATGGGCGTAAACAGGATGGTGTCCGTAAAGGCTTCGTGGGTGGCATCAGGAGCCGGGTCAACCTCCAACACCGCGATGTTTACATATTGGAGCGCAAAATAACGGGCAGCCAGAACGCTCAACAATTCACGAGTCGTAAAGGGGCCGGGGCCAACCTCAATGGTAGGGGCCAGAGCTTGCAGGTTCTCAACCAGATCCCGTTGGCTGATCATCTCCCCATCGACAAGGATACCTTCCCGGACGCTGTGCAAATGCGGGGTCTGAAACAACCCAACCCGGTATCCGGCAGTCTGCAAGACGCGGCTTAGAATGGTCGCCACCGTCGACTTGCCATAAGTGCCTGCCACCAGGATCGACGCGAACGATCGCTGCGGCTGTCCTAATCGCCTCAAAAGAGCCGTCATTGGGATCGGATCAGGAACCTGACGGGCTGGGCGAGAGAGATAGCGAAGTGCATCCTGATACGTATCAATAGGCAGTTTTTGCACCATTCAATCAATCCTTAGACTCGCGACAATCATTCGGAATCAACATTCTTGCAGCATCAGCGGCGCGAATCCACCAAAGTAAATCATCGATTCAAGGATTCTCCTGATTGTGATTCACTTCAGCCGGGCGCACACCCCAATCCTATCACATTCCAGGCCACTTCCAGTATACAATTATCTAAAGACTTTGTAGGTATCGCAACCTCGCATATAATCATGTCAGGCAGGTGATAAAACCACCCTGACCTGAACTTGTACCTTGTGAAGCTACATGCTAGACTGAGTACATGCTATTACGGCAATCAAAGGGAAACAGGTAATGGCCTTTGGCACGATCACTGTTCAAACCGAGAGTGGCGACTATACCGAATACGAACTGACTAAGCCTACCTCTTCAATTGGGCGGCAGCCAGGCAATGATATCGTGCTCCAAACATCAGCCGTCTCACGTTATCATGCTCAAATTGAGGTGGCTGAAGGACAGGTATTTCTGGTTGATCTGGGCACCGTCAACGGTACCTTTGTGAATGACCACCAGATCGAACCCAACAGCCGTGTCTCGCTGGACGATGGGGATGTGATCACCGTGGGGGATGTACAGCTCACGTTTTCAACACCCACGCAGCGCCGTAAGATGAGCATCCGGGAAGCCGCCCGGCTCAAACCATCCGCCGTCCCGGTGGATAACGAGCAACTCCCCTTCCGCCTGATCCTTGATGAACCGGGGCAATCGATCTCACCAGGAGCCCGGCTGAAACTCTCCCTGATTATCGAGAATCTGGACAGCGTAGCAACGACCTACGCGATCAGCGTGGGCGGGTTGGATTCAAACTGGGTCAAGACCAACTGGCGGGAATTAGAAATTGACCCCGGCGAGCAGGCTGAAGTGCAAATCTCCATCCGCCCGCCGCGTGCCAGCGATACCTGGCCGGGACTTTACCCGCTGACCGTAAGGGTGACACTTAAGGACAATCCGAACCAGTATCTCGAAGCGGTGCGTGAGATTGATGTGGTGGGTTACCGGGGCTTTGCGATGGCAGTAGCCGAGGGGCACAGCCCAGGGCTGTATCACGTCGCAGCTCAGAACCAGGGCAATTCGCCGCTTGACGTTCAATTGGAAGGCTACAACCGGGCCGATTTATTACGCTATAAATTTGAACCCGATCAAATCCACCTTGATCCCGGAGAAACCGCGCAGGTAACGGTAACCGTGCGACCCAAGCAGAGCCTATCAACCGGTGATTCAAAATCCGTGAGCTTTGCGATCATCGCCCGATCACTGGATGTTGCCAGTTATCAGGCTCCGCTCATCGCTTATTATTCGCCGCCCTCCCGGCCATCCTGGCTTCCCTGGGCTATTGGCGGCGGCGTCCTGGCAATCCTGTTAGCGGTTGTGCTGCTGTTATTAGGCGGCAGCGGATTACTGATCGCAACCGGGATTCTTGATCCCCTGATCTCGGCGGTTCAACCGGCAACAGAAACCCCTCTGCCTACACCTTTACCGGACACGCCCGTACCGGCTACCGCTACACCGGATGTGCCCCCCACCCTGACTCCAACCAGCGGCAGTATTACCCTATCCGACTTTACCGGACCGGTGGAACCGATCATCTATGGGACTGCCGCGCAGCCAGCGGAGATCACATTCGCCTGGAACATTGTCGGGGTGAGCGTCCCGGCCTCACTGACGAGTGAGAACAACGGCCTCAAGGAAGATTTAACAGCCAGCCAGCTTGCGACCGGCTCATACACTATCCCTATCGAACGCCTGATTCAAGAGGTGGGCTGGCGCGACCAAGTCTATAAGCTCACTCTATCCGGCAACGATCAGGTTCATACGGCTGTGGTAAGCATTGACGCTATGGTATGCAATGTGGGCGAGGCCGATATCTACGAGCAGACGGATGAAAACTCAAAGACGGTAACTTTGCCCGAAGACATGGTTCAGGTGATGCTGTTGGGGCGCAGCCCTGATGCTCTATGGCTGCACCTGGGCAACTATGAGCATCCTTCAATGGAACGGCTGGAACCAATAGGCTGGTATCTGGTCGATGATGATGAACTGGACTGCCCGGATGATCTCGTCATCGAGCAATTAGTCGTTGCTGAACCACCGTCTGAGGAATAAAAAACTATGGGGACACGGAAAACCGTGTCCCCAGATAATTTCTGGCGTTCAGCACTTTTTCCTGGCGGCACTGCTGCTGCCACCTCCACCGCCGCCAAAAATGATCATCACACCGAGGATAAAACCAAAGTTATACCAACCGCCGTTGTTGACCACTTCATAGACGTTAACGTTGTGGTTGAACAGCGATATGATGAACGTGATCGGCGCGATCAGGCCGTGCCATAAGCCCAGCCAGAAACCGGCCACTTCGCCTTCCGAACTTTGCATCTCGTTGGGACCTGCTGCACAGGCCGTGAATAACACCACCACAATCACCAACAATATGGGGATAAACATCTTTTTCATGGGTCTTCTCCTTTTACAAATCATAACAACTACAAGGTATCAATTTATATTGCCGGTTCCAAAGTAATGATCACATTTCCTTTTTTATGTCCTTGCTCAACATAAGCATGGGCCTCAGCAGCCTGTTCCATTGGATAGCTTTTATCTATGATCGCATTGACCTCACCTGCCTCGATCAACTCTTTGATCAAAACCAAGTCTTCCGCTTTTTCAGTGGACAGCGCACAAATTGCCTTTTTGCTGCTGCCCGTGATGGAAGTCCACAGCATTTGCATGAGGTCTGGCAGCTTAAAGCTGGCTAACAGATAGATTCCGTTTGGTGTTAACGAGTCCCGGCAACGTGAAAACGAACTCCGACCTAACACATCAAAAATCAGGTCATAGGTTTCACCATTCTGGGTGAAATCCTCTTTGGTGTAATCAATGACGTGGGCGGCTCCCAGGGCTTTCACATATTCCAATCGTGGGGTGCCACATACCCCGGTGACTTCTGCCCCATAATACCGGGCAAGCTGCACCGCCATCGAACCGATTCCGCCAGAAGCACCATTGATCAGGACTTTCTGTCCGGGTTGAATATCGACTTTTCTCAGCAGATTCAATGCCATGATCGCCCCATAAGGAATGGTGGCGGCTTCCCCATAGGTCATATTAGCCGGTTTGATTGCCACCGTTCCGACCTCGGACATGCATAGATATTCAGCGTAGGCACCCATGCCTTGACCAAGATATCCAAAAACCTGGTCACCTGCTTTAAATCGCGTAACATCCTTGCCGACTGCTTCAACATCCCCGGCGAACTCACTCCCCAGTATCGGGTTTCTGGGCTTATTGATGCCGAATCCAATCCGGGCAGGGATCAGGAGAAGCGCAGGCATATTGAATTCACGAGAGGACAGATTGCCAAAGTTTCGAGCGGTAATATCCCCGTAATTCACGGTGGTGGCATAGTTTCTCACCAGAATTTCATCATCCTTTGGAGCAGGCTTTTCGATCTCTTTGAGATGAAGAACTTCCGGTGGCCCATATTGTGTATATACAACGGCTTTCATGATTCTCTTCCTAAGTTAACTTGTCGTACCCAATCACGCCTTCGCCAGACGGAGCAATCTCACAGCAATCGGAATATACCAGGCAACCAATACCACAACCGACAGGATCGAGATATAGACTCCGATCACCGGGACGTAAAGGCCAAACACCAGCGTATTGGCAGCAATTCCTAAATAAGCAGTGGCCTTGCTATAGATATCACTCCGCAGCATGAGGACCGAAGATAGCAGCAGGGAGGCAGAGCCGAGAAAGTAATGCACATTAAAAGCTGTGCCATGAAAATGGGACAGCACCGCTTCCCCGGCGGCCAGATAGATCATCCTCTGGGATTCGGTGGTCGCGGCGGCATACTGGTCGCTAAGGACCGCCATCTCCCAGATCGGCCTAGCTATGATTAAAGCCACCAGCCCGATCAGGCCAAGCACCAACGCAACGAGCGAGAGCGATTCATCAACCGGTTTCAGCGTCACATAGAGGACGAGGAAAAACGGAATTGCAACAAGGTTCCCAAGCAAGTACAGCAGATCAAGGCTCACAAGTCCGCCAAACCAGTCAGCCTGAATTTGCGCGAAAATCTCCTGAGCGCTGACTGTGGCGTCAGGAAAAGGCCGGATAAAGTAGGCGATGATCGAGATCGGGATGAGGGCAATCGAGATTAAGACGGCTATCCCCCCGATCTTGTAAAGCATTCTCCAGTGAGAATCGGCGTTCTCAGCTGGTAAAGATTGATTTTGCTTTGATGTAATCACTTATATCTCCACACTTCTAGATTTGTACGTCATCACTCCTATAACGAGGGCTGATGATAATTTATTCGGTCTGGATTCGATAAATAAAAAGCCCCCCCAGAAATTGGGGGGCGATAGTTTCTTTGAACGAACACACCCGATCCTATACGGTGATGACAACATTCCCTTTTTTATGCCCTTTTTCGACATAGTGGTGTGCCTCGGCGACCTGTTCCAACGGGTAGCGACGGTCGATGATCGACTTGACTTTACCCGCCTCAATCAGTTCCCTGAGGTCGCTCAGGTTTTCAACACGATTCTTCTGGTTCATCTCAATGCTTACATACACCCCGCCCGGATTAAGCATCTGCTCGAATTTCGACTTTGAGATTCCCGACATCATTTTTCCGATGGCGTCAAAGATCACATCATAGCGCTCTGCCCGTTGGGTGATATCCCCCTGGGTGTAATCGATGACCTGATCGGCTCCCAGGGATTTCACCCATTCGAGATTGGCGGTGCTGCATACCCCGGTCACCTCTGCGCCAAAGTGATTTTTGGCAATCTGGACGGCAAATGTCCCCACCGAACCTGACGCGCCGTTGATCAGAACTTTTGCCCACTCTGGGTATTGGCCTTCCGAAGAAAGTTCAAAGCGGCCAATCCCCCAATCGGGACGGCGGCGGCTTCTTCGTAGGTCATGTTGGACGGTTTGATCGCGACCATCCCATCTTCGGGCAGGCATAAATACTCGACATAACCGCCAAAGCCAAAGCCGTTATGGCCGAAAACCCCGTCTCCCGGTTTGAACTTCTTTACATCCTTGCCGACCGATTCGACTTCTCCGGCCATTTCAAAGCCCAATATTGTTACTTTTCTCGGTCGTAAGAGGCCGTTGTACATCCTGGCAGCAAAAGCAGGCTGAGGCTTCCGCATGCGCCAATCGCCCGCGGTGACGGTCGTCGCGTGGACTTTCACCAGGATTTGATTATCCTTCGGCGTAGGCTTCTCGACCTCTGCGAGGTGAAGGACTTCCGGCGGTCCGTATTCGGTATAGACCATTGCTTTCATGAATATTCCCTTAATCTGGTTCAATGGTGATGACAACATTCCCCATCTTTTGCCCTGATTCGACGTAGCGGTGCGCTTCGGCAGCCTGTTCCAGCGGGTAGCGTCTATCGATGGTCGAGGTGATCACACCTGCTTCGACAAGGTCTTTGAGAAGAATCAGGTCTTCGGTTTTCTCTTCCAACACCCCGAATACAAACTTTTGACTACTCAGGCTTGAAAGCCATACCATCTGAACAAGCATTAACAATCCAAATGTGGCGAAGAGATAGTACCCGTCTTTGGTCAGCGATCTTTTGCTGCGAGGAATAGAAGTCTTACCGACCGTATCGAAAATTACGTCGTAGACCTGACCATTCTGCGTGAAATCCTCTCTGGTGTAATCAATGACCTGATCGGCTCCCAGGGATTTCACCCAGTCCAGTTTGGAAGTGCTGCATACCCCGGTAACCTCTGCGCCAAAGTGGTGTCTGGCAAGCTGCACCGCATAAGAACCGATTCCGCCTGAAGCACCGAAAATCAGGACTTTTTGCCCGCGCTGGATATTTGCCTTTCGAAGAAAATACAGGGCGGTTAAGGCTCCCTGCGGGACGGCAGCCATTTCCTCATAGGTCACATTGGCCGGTTTGGCTGCTACCAATCTTTCAGGCAGACAGATGTACTCGGCATAAGCGCCTAAATTTTCCCCGGTAAAACCAAAAACCGGGTCGCCTGCCTTGAAGCGGGTGACAGCTTTACCGATGGCATCAACTTCTCCGGCCAGTTCAGTACCGAGGATAGGCTGTTTGGGTTTGCTGCCCGATGTGATCCGCACCAGGAGTCCGAATCCGGGAGGGCCCGTGCGGCTCCGCACCCAACCGTCATATTTTGTTGCGGTTGCCGCGTGAACTTTTATCAGCACATCGCTGTCACCGGGCACAGGCTTTTCGACCTCTGCAAGGTGAAGGACTTCCGGCGGCCCATATTCAGTGTATACCATTGCTTTCATAAATTCTCTCATCAGGGTAGAGCCCATGTCCAGGCGTACCAGATCGTCATCACATTGAACACCAGCCCTACAAAGATTAGAAACCTATCGTAGAGGGAAGGATAAGCGGGCATGCCTACGAGGTTATAAATAGCAAAGAAGGCGGCAACGATGATGTTTACCCAGCGATTGACCGGCTGATTCAAGATCAGCGATAAGATAATCATGACAACCGGGATCGTCATCGTTATGGCAGATACCATCCACAACATTTTGGGAGATATCATATTATTTTTTAGCTCGTCTCCCGGTTTGAAGTCTCCACTGTATAAGCGCAGCGCATCGCCCTGCTGGTAAACAAACATCAGGGCGATCCACAATGCCGACAGGATAATCCTCACATCTACCATTTCAGACCCACTTCCAGGCATACCAGACGGTCAGCACATTCCAACCCAGCCCGACAGCGATTAAGAACTTATCGTAAAGAGATGGGTAGGTCGGCAGGCCCGCCAGATTGAAAAGAAAGAGAGCGACGGCAGCAATGATGTTTGCCCAGCGACACACCGGCTGGTTTAAGATCAGGGATAGGAAAACCATCACAATCGGAATGAGCATCATCAGAGCAGCAGCAAACCACATCCACTGAGAAGCCTGCTGTCCGCCCATTTCCCCCGCTTCAAAATCGCCGCTAAAAATGCGCAGCACATCCCCCAGGAGATAAGTCAACATGAGGACAACCCATAACGCCGACAGGATTATTCTTCTTTCTTCCATCACTCAACTCCCCTCCTGATCATCCACTACCGTGACAATCACTTTGCCAGTGGTGTGGCCTTCTCCATAATACAGAAGCGCTTCGGCAGCTTCACTTAACGGGTAACGTTTATCGATGACCGGCTTTACCTTGCCAGCCTCAATTAATTCTTTGACAAAAGTCAGGTCATCCTGGTTTGCCTTTGCCGCCAGGTTGCCCATCTTCTGACTGCCAGTTATTGACATCCAGGGGCCCATGAGCATACCCTGAAAGATCTGCTTCATTGCCCCGCCGGTCACGACATAATTACCCGTAGGACTCAGCACACGCCGGTAATCAGAAAGCGAACGATAGCCCGCCGTTGCGAGGATCAGGTCATAAGCCTGGCCGTTCTGGGTGAAGTCTTCCTGCGTGTAATCGATCACATGGTCGGCTCCAAGTGACCGCACCAGTTCGACATTCCGCGTGCCGCAGACACCGGTCACTTCTGTGCCGAACGTCTTAGCGATCTGGACGGCAAAAGTACCGATACCGCCCGATGCCCCGTTGATCAGCACCTTTTGCCCCGACTGAATCTGCCCTTTACGGAGCCCCTGCAAGGCAACGACTGCCGCCTGTGGGACGGCTGCCGCTTCGTCGAATGTCAGGTTGGAGGGCTTCAGGTCCAGGATATTTTCAGGAACAGCGACATACTCAGCCAGGCCGCCAAAGCCAGAATCAGCGATGTCTCCGATCACCTCGTCACCGGGCTGAAACTTTTTGACATTTGCACCAACTGCTTCGACCCGCCCGGCAACATCAGAGCCGAGTATCTGGCAGTTTGGTTTTGACAGTCCGGCCCCCATCAATCGAACCATGGACGGTTCACCCCTGACAAACGACCAATCACCAAAATTGATGCCTGCTGCATAGACTTTGATCAGGACTTCGTTGTCTTTAGGAATCGGCTTCTCTACTTCTTTGAGCTTCAGGACAACATCCGGCGGCCCATATTCGGTATAGACCATCGCCTGCATCATGTAGTCTCCTCAACTGGAATGCCTTTGATCGCAATCCATAAGCCGATGACGAACTCAAACGGGACGTAGGGAAGGTATGTCCAAAATGGAAATTCAACATTAAGTGCTATATAAAACGACATCCCTATCAGCAGTGGGAAAAGCGCTATGATCCCCCAGAGAGATAGGACGCGTGGAACCAATCTTGATTTATCGAGCAGATAGTAAAACAGCAGGGCACCGATGCAAAAGACCAGTATATGCAGCGTTGACCCGACAAACTCCATGGATCCGATTGCCTGGGAGGCCATCATTTGCAGATAGTCGGGGTGACCTTCAAGGACCGATGCCTGGCTGATGTGGATCAGGGAGAAAGCCTCACCCCGGCTGACGGCCAGCAGCGCAGCCTCTACGATATAAAGGCCCAGGCCGACCAACGCCATTTTTTCGTTCTGCTTCCTCAGCGTGATAAAAAGCATGGCTCCCAAAAAGACAATGCCCATAGCGGTGATCATGTCCACCAGGATATACAGCCGCATCAGCATGACATTATTCGCAATGTTGGTCATGCTTCCAACGGCATCACCGGGCACGATCAAAGCCGAATTCAGAGCCATTCCGCTGATGATGGATGTGACAAATTGAAGGATAAATGCAACCCCTAATACTCTTGAGACTTTGTTATCCGAATTCGTTTTTTCCGTAGTAGTCATCGTTTTTTCCTTTGTTAGGCAGGTTTGAAAATAATTGAAGAGGGGTTGAATCCTTTGACGATCAACCAGACTGCCAGCACCATCTCCTGCAAAGCTATTGGCATCTCCAAAGCGACCCCGAGTGTAGACAGCGAGTCGATCAGCCCAAAAATCGATAAAAAGGCAGCAGCTAAACTCAGGATGGCAGCTATGAGCCCCCAACCTGATAACCATCGGGGAACGAGTTTTGATTGAAACAGCACCGTGTAGAACATCAGGGCACCCAGGATAAAGACGATCGCCCCAATATAACCAATCTCTTCGGCATCAAATAACACAGTGCCTAAAGCTTGAATATTAGAAGCATCCAGGCCATCTACATGGCTTAATGCCGCCAGCACCAGCCAACTCGTCACGGTACCGATATAGGTGACAGTCTCAAGCCCACCCCGGAAAACAACATATCCCAGCGCCAGGGTCTCACTATGCTTTTTTAAGATAGGGAACATCATCACCGGAACCATAGCCAGGGCCAGGCCCATACTCAGCACAAAAAGTGCTCCTATTATCAACTGGTTTGTATTGGCAGAAACACCAACCAGAAGATCGGGGGCACTTCGAATAGAATCTGTAAAAACCAGGCTCAAAATACCTGAAACCGTCCCAATGATATACAACACTCCGACAATGATGGCGTTCTTTCTGTACGTATCCATGACGTTGTTCTCTCTTTTTGTTCTGCTCAGGCCGGATCGAGAATCGCCGACTTAGGGTTGAATCCCTTGACGATCAACCAGACGCCGACAAACAGTTCATTCAATATGATTGGGAACACCAAGAGCATGAGCGGGTGAAACCCTCCGGTCATATCAGGCAGGCCGATTGCGTTACCTGTTACCACCAAAACAACAGCAATAAAACCCCAGATCGATATAAAGCGTGGGAGGAGTTTGGATTGGTACAGCAAATAATAGAAAAGCAAAGCACCCAAGGCGAAGAAGACTAACACCATCACCTCATTGGTCCAATGATCACCTGCCAACGCTAAAGCGCCTGAAGCCTGAAGATAGTCCGCGCCCCCGGCGATATATTCCTGGCTGATCGAGATGAGGGATAGTACAAAAATTCTACCGACAATTAATGCTGCGGCCTCGACCACCCGTAAAGCAACATACCCAAGTGCAATACCCTCATCTTGCTTCTTCAAGAGGGGGAACAGCAGCACGGCAATACCAACCACCGCAATGTCGTTCAATAGCCCAATGAGTACCCCGATGACGACCTGGCTTCTCTGTGGATAAACACTATTTAGATAATCCGGCGCGTCAATAATGGGGCTATAAATTGCGCTGCCGATAAAAACACCGGCATAACTGATTAGAAATAATGCACCCACAACTATGGCGGTACGCCTACTAACATTCACTTTTGCGCTCCTTTTTTGGGATAAAATTGATAAGCTTTTTTTATTATACAACAAGTAAAACTATTGGGTATGAAGGGTCATAGTCCATCACATCTATAACGGGAGGTGATTGTGGTTTATTCGGTTCAGAACAGGGAAATAAAAAAAGAGCCACCCCTGAATTGGAATGGCTCCTGTCTGTTTGAACGTGTTTGGGGCTAACCGGCGATCTCTGTCCGGAGCGAAGCTGCATCGATCCCACGTGCCCGCTCGGTGCGGAACTGGCGGGTATACAACCGGTAGTAGTGACCCTGCGCCCGGATCAGTTCGGCATGGGTACCCATCTCGGTAATCCGCCCGTCTTCGATCACCAGGATGCGGTCGGCCCGCTTGATGGTTGATAGGCGATGGGCGATCACAAAGCTGGTGCGGTCTTGCAGGATCGCTTCCATGCCACGCTGGATCAACGCCTCGGTGACGGTATCCACCGAACTGGTCGCCTCGTCCATGATGAAGATTTCCGGCTGGGCGAGGATCGCCCGCGCCAGGCTGAGTAACTGCTTCTGCCCGACCGAGAGCAATACACCACCCTCGCCGACCTCCTCATCATAACCTTTTTCGAGCGTCACGATGAAATCATGCGCCCCGGCAATCTGCGCGGCCTGCTCGATCTGCTCGTCTGTCGCATCGAGGCGGCCATAGCGGATGTTCTCCCTGATCGTGCCGGAAAACAGGTGCGGCGTTTGCAGCACCATCCCGATCCGCGAGTGGATGGCATTCAGCGTCAGGTCGGTATAGTCACGCCCATCGATCCGGATCACGCCTGCTGTCGGCTCGTAGAAGCGGCACATCAGGTTGATGATGGTCGATTTGCCCGCGCCGGTCGGCCCGACCAGGGCAATCGTCTCACCCTGCTTGATAGTCAGGCTGAAGTCCTTCAAGACCGGGTTTTCCGGCTCATAACCGAAGGACACATGATCAAACTCGATGTCGCCCCGGATTGTCCCCGGATCAATCGCACCCGGTTTATCGACCACTTCCGGCACGCTGTCCATCAGCGAGAACACGCGCTCGGCGGAAGCAATGGCTAGCTGCATTTCGGCAAACACGCGGGCCATCTCCTGGATCGGCCACAACATAAAGACGATGTAGGAGATGAACGCCTGGATGCCGCCGATGGTCATGTTGCCCGAACTGACCTGGGCACCACTCATCAGCACCACCGCACCAATCGCCACCGAACTAAGCATCTGGACGGCAGGCAAGAACATTGCCGAGAGCAAGGCCGCCCGGTAGCTGGCCCGGTACATATTAGATGACAGGTCGTCAAATTCGTAGTAGTTCTGGTCTTCACGCACCAACCCTTTAACGACCCGCACCCCGGTGATGTTCTCGTTGTGCGCCCCGGTGATCTTTGAATTGAGCTTTCGGACTATACGAAACTGGGTGATAATCCGTTTGCGGAACTCTATTGCCACCAGGAGCAAGATCGGAACGACCGCAAAAACCACCAGTCCCAACCGCCAGTTGATGATCATCATGAAGACCACCGACGAGACAATGCTGGTCAGGCCCCAGGTTACATCAAGCATCCCCCAGGTGATCAACTCGCCCATCCGATCCACGTCGGAGGTCACGCGGGAGATGATCCAGCCGACCGGCGTTTTATCAAAGTAGGAGAATGACAGCTCTTGCAGCCGGTCAAACAGTACTTTGCGCAGGTCATAGCGGATGCGATGCCCCAGCGCCCCGGTCAGGTAGATGAAACCAAACACCAACACCGCCGAAGCCAGCAGCAGTATCCCGTATTGGGTGACAATCCGGGTCAGGGCGTCCATGTTACGAGGTATGATTCCCTCGTCGATCAGGCGCTTGCTTAGAAAGGTCGAATAGGAATCCAGAAGCGCCACCGATGCAATCGACAGCAGGAATCCAACCATCCAGGGCCAATGCGGGAGGGTTTGGGCCAATAATCGCAGCAGCGTCTTCCCGTTGAACTGCGTCTCAAAATCTTCTTCTTCAAACTCAATGTAATCCGACACGGCTCATTTCCTCTTGTAAATCGGTCTCGATGCGTGCTTGCATCTGGTAGATTTGACGGTAGATACCATCCTGTTCCATCAGGGTATCGTGCATAC
Organism: Anaerolineae bacterium; assembly: GCA_050288085.1. Taxonomy (GTDB): domain Bacteria; phylum Chloroflexota; class Anaerolineae; order Aggregatilineales; family UBA3940; genus JBNKDD01. The sequence continues at coordinate 11,615 of JBNKDD010000027.1, read as the reverse complement.
CCTGTTGAACGATCTGCCCGCCGTCAAGCACCAGGATCAAATCCGCGTAGGCCACACTCTGGATTCGGTGGGCGATGATAAAGGTCGTGCGATCTTTCATCAAGCGCTGCAACGCCTCGCGAATTTCGCCTTCTGTCTCAGTGTCCACCGAGGAGGTGGCATCATCCAGGATCAGGATGCACGGGTCTTTGAGCAAGGTACGGGCAATCGCCACGCGCTGCTTCTGCCCACCCGACAGGGTCACACCCCGTTCACCGACCAGGGTATCGTAGCCTTCGGGGAAGGTCAGGATCACATCATGGAGGGCAGCAGCACGTGCCGCTTCCTCGATCTCTTCCTGGGTGACCTTCCGATCCACGCCCAGCGCGATGTTATCCCGGATCGTCCGGGAGAACAGGAACGGCTCCTGCTCCACGATCCCGATCTGGCGGCGCAGATAGTAGCGCGGGTAATCCCGCAGTTCCACGCCATCAAGTTTGATGCTGCCGCCGTTGTAGTCATAGAAACGTGGCAGCATATTGATCAGGGTACTCTTGCCCGATCCGGTCGGCCCCATCAGGGCGATCACCTGCCCCGGCTCAGCCTTGAAGTTAATCCCGTTCAGCACTACATCATTTGACTCGTAGGCAAAGCACACGTCGTCAAACTCCAGTTTACCGCGCAGGCCACCGTTCGGATTGTGGGTGCCTGACTGAAGCGGCTCACGCCGTTCGCGCATGATATCAAGCAGCCGTCCAAAGGACACCATCCCAACCGACATCTGCACCACCACCCGGCCTAAGTTACGCATCGGCCAGATGATCCAGATTACCATCCCGGCATAAGCCAGGTAGGTTCCAACGGTAATCTCGCCGTTGATGGTCATGACGGCAGCCAGGAAAAACCCGCCGAGCATCTGGGCGCTGGCTAAGATATCCGATATGGGCCAGAACAACGCATGCAGCATCAACAGGTGCCTGCCGCGCCGGTACTGTTCCCAGCTATCTTTATTGAACTTTTCCCGCTCATAGTCCTGGCGGGCAAAAGCCTTGACCACCCGGACACCGCTCAGGTTCTCCTGAAGGGTGGTTGAAAGGGTCGCTTCCTGCTCCTGAAAACCTTCGTAGGCGTCGGAGATATGTTTGAAAAAGTAGACCGACATCGCCACGATGACGGGCATCACAACCACCGAAAGCAGCGCCAACTTAACGTTGATGAACAGCAGCGCTACCAGGTTGACGGCAAACAACATCACGATCCGGCCCGCCATGATCGCTTCGTCGGCGAAGAAGCGGCGCATGGCATCCACATCTGAGGTGGATCGCTGGATCAATTCACCGGTCTGACTGCGATCATGATAGGTGAATGAGAGATGTTGAATGTGATCGAACATATAGTTGCGCAGGCGGTAAGCAACTCCTTCGGCAGTTCTGGCTGCCGCCCGGCGGCTCAAGAAGATGAACCCCCCTTCAACGAACGCCAACCCAACAAAGCTCAAGGCAATGGTCAGCAAGATACCACCGACATTTTGAGCCCCAAGCACATTATCGATAAAGTGGCGCAGCATCAAATAAGTGCCGCTTTTCGCCACCGCCGCCAATCCCATCGCAAGGGTGGCCCATAGATAAAGCCAACGATAACCGGTCAATGCCTGCCAGAGGCCAGCCAGTCTATTTCCTGTTTCTACATGTTCCAGATCATATTCGGGTAATGACAATGAACTCAACGCTGAATCCCTCCTACCTTCACCAGTGATGGTACAGACCCTGTACCCCGCCAAAAATATCTACATCCTATCCCTCATCATGATGTACATAACAACCTCCTTTTTGCACCTTGTCAAATAAAAAACCCCACCGTCAGGTGGGGTCGCTTGCTTGAGATGCAGTAAAAATGTAGATTTTACTCCATCATATTAGTCCCCCACTCCAGTCGGCATTCGAGGAAGAAGCGCCGAGGAGCAGGGTGAGATGCCTTTTAGATCTCCGGGGCGCTGGAAGCTTCCCAGTCCGCCTTGCTGCAGAACTTTGTCAGGTTACGGCCATCGTCTGTTTTGGCCTTAAAAGCGAAGCGCACCTGTCCATTCTTCTGCGTGATTTTGGTCTTGTTGACCTTATCAAGCGGAACTTGAACCTTCTTCCGAAGCTTTAGATCATAAAACTCAATTGATGACATCTCTACTTCCTTTCAGGTAAACTCTATTATACACAATTTGCACAAAAATGCCGCTTATTTTTTACTACTAAGTTACCATCTTTGAACATTAGAGCCAAACATTTGTGCCTCACTGATGCATAATTGTACCACACTTTCAAAATTTGTACCTACTGGCAGTTATAATATGGTTAGAAAACGCCACATTCTACCGGCGGTAGGCGGCAATATAGAACGGTCGCCGGACAATTTTGGCCTGCTTAGGCTTCCCCCGGATGACCACCTCGACCAGTTTACCCATCTCGTAGAGGTGACGGGGGATGAGGGCCATCGCGGCATAGGCTTCGGCGGTGGGGGCAAACATACCGGTGGTGACCATACCCAATTCGCCATCGATCCGTACCTCGTAGTGCTCGCGGGGGACGCTCTTATCGACCATCTCCAGGCAGACCAGACGACGCGCCGGTTTTTCGAGCCGCTGCTTAAGCAGGGCATCCTTGCCGATAAAGTCGCCCTTGTCGGTGCTCACGGCGAATCCTAACCCGGCTTCAAGCGGCGTAATGGTCGGACTGAGTTCGTGGCCGTAGAGCGGCAGGCAAGGTTCAAAGCGGAGACTGTCACGCGCGGCCAGGCCAATCGGTTTAGCTCCGGCATCAATGATTGCATTCCAGACGGTGAGAGCCTTGTCTGCATCAAAGAACAGCTCATAACCATACTCGCCGGTATAACCGGTCGAACCGATCAACGCATCAACCCCGGCAACCTTCCCCTGCGTACTGAAGTGAAATTCCACCTGATCCAGGTCGGCATCACACAGAGTCTGGATGATTTGCTGGGCCTGCGGGCCTTGCAGCGCCATCATGTAGGTTTCAACTGACACGTTCGTAATCGTCACGTCAAAACCGGCAGCATGAGCCTGCATCCACTTCACATCTTTGGCGAGATTTGAGGCATTGACTACCACGTAATAATGTTCAGGTAGGTGGTAGACAAAAATATCATCGACAGTACCACCATCGGCATAACACAGCAGGTTGTAATGAGCCTCCCACTCGGCCAATGTTGATACATCATTGGTGGTTATATATTGCAGATAATCGAGAGCATCCGGCCCATCGACTACCACCTGGCCCATATGGTCGATATCAAACAGGCCAGCCGATGAGCGGACGGCAGCATGTTCTTCCAGCGGGCTGCCGTATTGAACAGGCATTTCCCACCCGGCAAAGGGGACCATCCTTGCGCCGAGTGCAATGTGAGCTTCATACAATTGTGTACGATTCATGGGTATCCTTTCCTTCAATGTGGATTGGAATTTTGGGACAGAACGAAAAGTTTATTGAAGTCATACAATGAGGCAATATGAACTGGTCTGAAATTTATCTCTATTATACGCCCGTTTTAGCGGGTTTGGAGGTAGCAGCCTCCCAGACCACCCAGGCCCCGGCCAGCAGCGCCAGCCCTGTCAATGCGAAACCGGTGAAGCGGATCAGGTTAGAAGAGGAGGTGCTGATAGCGTTGCCGGGGTGCAGAACGTTGGTCGCGCTCATTTGCGTCCAGGCGATGAAAATAGCAAGGCCAATGTAGAGCGCCCCGCGTAACCGCCGCCAGGGGAACCAGCTTGCCAGAATGACAACGATCAGACCGACCGCTACCCCGTTCAGGGCAGTCGCGACGCGCGGTTCACGCCAGGCGATTCCCCCCCAACTGATCACCTGGGCCAGAATACTGACGACAAACCCCAGCGCATAAATCGATAAGGCGACGATCCCCGTAAGCTGCAACCAGCGATATATTCGCTCACTGTCGGTGATCAAGACCACGATCCCGATCAAACCGGCGATCAACAGCCCGATTCCCCCGGCACGGCTCAAGGCCACATGGACATAAATCACCTTGACGGCCTGGCCGAGAGTCTGCTCCGCCGGGGAAAAGATCACCAGCAGCGTCCCGATCAGGAGAAATAGGGTCGAGAAAAGCAATCTGCGAATGGTGGTATTCATAAAAGCAGTGTAGCAGGGCGATGACAAAATCGCAATGGGAAGGCGTATGGCGGGCGCAAGGTGGGGGTTGGGTTGAGTAGCCTGATCTATGCTACAATCCACTGATGGGTGAAGGTGGTATATTATGTGTGATGTGAGGAGAGAAAAACGGGTGAGTTATAACTTTCGGGTAAGCAGACAACTTGTAACCGGCATGGCGCTTATCATCGTCCTAGCCGCGTTATTCTTCTCCGGCAATGCTGTTTATGCTGCCCCTCCGCCCCAGGATGATAACGGGCCGCTTCAAATTGACGTAAGGGTAGGTTTTGATAACTACATCCAGGCCGGTGAGTGGGTGCCGGTTTCGATTACGGCCAGCAACACCGGACAGGATATAAGTGGAATCCTGCGGGTTGAAGTCAATCCGCTGTCCGGTGGGCGGACATTCTACGAGCGGCCTATTGAGCTGCCACGCGGCTCCCGGAAACACGTCAACCTGTATGTCGGTGAACTGGCAGGATATGACAATACCGTGCAGGTTGACCTGATCAGCCGGGGCCGGGTGATCGCCAGCCAGCGGGTGGACGTGCAGCCAGTCGATCCGACCACCCTGTTTATCGGCATGTGGAGCAATTCACCGCTTGGGGTCGCCGACATTGCATTGGTCAAGCCACCGGGCAGCGATACGGTGATCGCCACACTGACTGAAGACGATCTACCCGACATTGGCCCAGGCTGGCGTGGACTAGATATTCTGATCGTGTCAGATGCGGATACGGGCAAACTCGACGCGGCGCAAATCTCCGCCCTGGAAGATTGGATCGCCCAGGGAGGCCGCCTGATCATTGTGGGTGGCTCGACCTTCCAAAACACCTTAGCCGGTTTGGGCAGTGTGACGCCGGTACTTGCTAACGATACCAGCACCATTTCCCTTCAATCGCTCAGTACAGCCGTCGGCGAGCCATTCGGGCAGCAAGCTCGCTCAACAGGGCTGGTTGCGACCGGCCCCTTGACCGACGACGCCGAAATCCTGATCGATGAGGGGGGCGTACCACTCGTAGCCTGGCGGTCGATAGGCTACGGGCGAGTGGACTTTGTCGCACCTGACCCCAGCCTGGAACCCCTCCTATCATGGGATGGGATGCCGGTGTTGTGGTACCTCATTCTGACCGATGGCGAATCGCGGCCTGGTTGGGGCTACGGCTTTAACCGGCAGTGGGAAGCCGCCCGTCAGGCTATCGCCAATGTACCGGGCGTCAGTCTGCCCTCGGTGATTCAATTATGCGGTTTTCTGGTCGTCTACGTCGGGCTGGTCGGGCCGGTGAACTATTTTGTGCTGTGGCGATTGAAACGCCGCGAGTTAGCCTGGTTTACCACCCCGGCGCTGGTACTGATCTTCGCAACGCTGGCCTATGTGACCGGCTTCCGGCTGCGCGGATCACAGGCGATCTTGCACCGGCTGGCAGTGGTGCAATCATGGCCGGACAGCGAGTCGGCCCAGGTCGAGGCTCTGATCGGGGTGTGGTCGCCGCGCCGTGCCAACTATACCCTCGATATTGAACCGGGATATCTTGCCCATCCCCTACCCCGCGAGTTAGGTGGTGTGCTGACGGCAGTCACCGATACCACCATCGAAGAGCAGGCAAACGTAAAGCTCAAGCGGATTCAAGTGGACGTGGGATCGATCCAGCCATTTGTGGTTGAGGGCTATACCGACGAAGCTCCGCACATCACCGGTAATTTGGAACTCTCAACCACTGATGAGGGAATCTACGTGGTAGGAGAGATCACCAACGCGGGTGACATTGACCTGGAAGATGTGTCACTGATCCTGGCAGGAAGCACCCGCCCCTTGATCGATCTGCCCGCCGGGGAGAGTATCACCATCGCAGAATTGCTGACCGGCGATGCTTCAACCCAATCAACCGGCAATAACCTGAGTCCTTATCCCAATGATGGGTATTTTGGCTATTGGTCATACTACTACAACGATACAATCCTGGCGATGGTTGGTCCGAATAATAACTGTACCGGTCGAAACGCAGACAGCCGCCGCTGTGACCTGGCTAACAGCATCCTCACCAGCCAATCATTTGGTTCAGGAATGTACCTGGTGGGCTGGGCGGATACCATCCCCCTTGACATCGAAATGTCCGGGAACAAGCCCCAGGTGATCGATACGATGTTGTACATTGCCGAACTGCCGACCACGCTGACCAATCAGGTAGACAACCGGCCTACCGAGCTTCCGCCCTCGTTGATGACCTGGAGACTGCTGGAGCGCGGCAGTCAGGGTTACGAGGTGTCACCTTATGATATGTATCTATACGGCGGGAGTGATTGGGTGGCCTTTCGCTACGAACCCCTATCTATCGTGCCGATACCGAACGCCAACGCCTTTGAACTACACATGTTCACCGATGGCGATACTGCCGACTCACCTCCTCGCGTCGAAGTCTATAACTTTGAGTCCGGGGAGTGGGATCGGCTGCAAGTAGGCTGGGGTGATACACTTATCAGTGAGGCAAAAGCATACATCGATCCATCAGGTGGGGTTGAACTGCGAATTCAGGGCACAAACAACCAGTATGGGACGTATGTTTACCAGTTTGATATCACATTGATCGAAGAAGAATAGGCGGCTAACACCCGCACAGCTTTCAAATCGAAGTACCATGTTCCAGGAGTCTAGGGAATGGCAGCAATTATCGAGACAAAAGGGCTGACGAAGCACTATAAAAATATCAAGGCCGTGCAGGATTTATCGCTCTCGGTCGAAGAGGGGGGGATATACGGATTTGTCGGGCCGAACGGAGCCGGTAAGACGACCACCATGCACATCTTGACCACGCTGTTGCAGCCCACCGCCGGGGAAGCCTGGGTTGCCGGGTATTCGGTCACCAAGCAGCCGCGTGATGTTCGCCGGGTGATCGGCTATATGCCTGACTTTTTCGGTGTCTACGATGATATGAAAGTCTGGGAATACCTGGATTTCTTCGCCGCCTGCTATGACATCCCCGAATCAGATCGCCCGCCCCTGATCGCCGACCTGCTCGAACTGGTCGAACTGGCGCACCGCGCCGAGGATATGGTGGACAGCCTGTCACGCGGGATGAAGCAGCGTCTATGCCTGGCCCGTACCCTGGCCCACGACCCACAGGTTCTGATCCTGGACGAACCGGCATCCGGCCTTGACCCACGCGCCCGCGTTGAGATCCGCGAACTGCTGGTCGAACTGGCAAACATGGGCAAGACGGTGTTCTTCTCGACTCACATCCTGGCCGATGTGGCCGAAATCTGCACGCAGGTGGGCATCATCGAGGCCGGTGAGCTCGTCATGCAGGGCAGTGTCGAGGATATGCAGCGCCAACTGGTGCCGCACCGCGAGATCATCATCACCATTCTGGGTGAACCCGATCCGGCTAAAGACCTGCTGCTGACCGTCGAAGGTGTCGGCGAGATTGAAGACCTGAAGCCCGATAATGGCCGCAGCCGACTACACATCAGCCTGGCGGGGGACGACCAGCAGGTGATCGATTTGCTCGCCAAATTGGTCAAGGCCAATGTCCCGGTCATGCACTTCGCAGAGGAAACTCGCGATCTCGAAACGGTCTTCATGCGGGCCACCAAAGGGATCGTATCGTGAGATGGCCTGATCCGCCTCACCACAGAACATACCGGGTAAACCTATGGCAACTGCCGTACACCGGTTAGATTCCACACTCAAACGCTGGTGGCGCAATCCGCTGCTGCACCACGCCCGGCGGCTTCACCCGATGCCCTTAAAACAAATGGGGCCGGGATTGTTAGCCGCCATCATCTTGCTGACCGGGCTGTCGATCCTGGCCTGGACGCTCGATTGGCGGCAGGCCGGTGCGGCACTGATGGTGATCAGCCTGGGCGTGGTGTTTATCCCGGTGTTGGTATCCCCGGTCGCCGGAGCGGAACGAGTCGCCAGACAGATGCGTTTTAACCAGCAAGACCCCCGCCGCCTGACCGACCTCGATCCGATTGAGATCGCCTGGGGGTTGGGGCTGGTCACATTGTGGCGGCTGCGCTGGCTGATCCTGATCGGGCTGGCGCTGACCCCGGCCTTGATGATCGGGGTAGCGCGGCTTGATTTATCAGATTTCAAAGTGTGGCAAGAATCGTTTCAAACGCTGGGTGGAACCACCGCTGCCGGGCAGGCCGAATGGCTACTGGCTGATGGACAAATCCCCCATGTGCGGATCGTGATCCGGGCGATTAGTTTAGGGTTGCTGCCCTGGGCAATACTCCCACTGACCACCAGCCTGGGGATGACAGCAGCTTTTCTGCTCCGGGATGTTAACCTGAGTCCACTGGCGGCCTTATTGGGGACGATCATCTTGCTGGCTCCGGTCGGCTTATTCTGGAACTGGCTTTCCCGCACGACCGTTCTGGCGGGCGGGTTGGAGATTATCCGGCTCATCTTTCTATTGATCTTATTAGCGGCTCTATCCGGTGCAGCAGCCTGGTTGAACTGGCAAAACGCCTTGATTATTAGCGATCTTAAGGGATCAGTTCAATGACCGAAGAAATAATTAAAAAAAACAACCTGATCCCACCGGGGGCAGCATGGCGATGGATCATGATCGGCTTTTTGATGGTGGTTGGATTGGCCGTCCGTTTTTACCATATCACCGATCCCTTCCCCACCGGGCGACCTTATCGATCCGCACTGCTGGCAAGGAGTTATTATTACAACAGCCTTGATTCGCCATCAGACTGGCAGCAAGAACAAGCCCGTGCCCATATCGAAAACATCGGCATTCTAGAACCCCCTATCATGGAACACCTGGCGGCAGCAGGTTACCGGCTGGCCGGTGGGGAGCATCTCTGGATACCACGCGCACTTGCTTCCCTGTTCTGGGTCATCGGGGCGATATTCGTTTACTTGCTGGCGGAGAATTTACTCTCGCGGGATGGGGCTGTATTTGCGGCAGCTTTTTACCTGTTACAGCCCTTCGGTGTGATATTAAGCCGTTCTTTCCAGCCCGATGCATTGATGATCATGCTGATGCTGATCAGCCTGTACCTGATCGCCCGGTATTATAAACAGCCATCGACGGGGCGGTTAGTGGGAGCAGCAATTGCTGCATCGGCCAGTTTATTTGTCAAACCGACCAGCCTTTTTGTGATCTATACAGTCTTCGGCATCCTGGCATTGAAACATTATGGCTTTCGCCGAACGCTTCTTAAATTGGATACCTGGCTGTTTGTACTGATCGGTTTACTGCCAATGGCAATCTACGTGATCAACGGCATTTTCATAGACGATTATCTGCGTAATCAGGCACAAAGCCAATTCCTCCCACAGTTATTATTTACAAAATCATTCTGGTCAGGCTGGTTCCAGATGATCGGGAACAGCATTGGCTATCTACCGTTTATCGGTGCACTGCTGGCCTTCCTGATATTCCCCGGCAAAGAATCACGCCTGTTTATCGCCAGTATGTGGGCAGGCTATATCTTATTCGGACTGGTCAATACCTATCACATCCATACCCACAGCTACTATCACTTACAGCTTATCCCTATTGTGGCACTGACCCTGGCTTCAATAGCCGACATGTTAGGCAAACGTCTGGCAGAGGTCATTCATCTTCCCTTATCACGGATGGTACTTATCAGCGCACTTTTAGCGATTATGGCAGTATTGCAAATGATTGAAATCCGCGATGTGGAAATCGACCCGGATATCTATGAAACACCTCTTGAGGTCAGCAAACACCTTGATCACAGCTCACACGTTCTCGCTATAGCACCACATTACAGCTATTCGCTGTTTTACTACGGGAATCTGGCCGGTAATTACTGGCCGGGTCACAGTGATTTTTCTGCTGAGAAGCTGCAAGGTGAACCAGCACTGAGTGTTGAGGAACGCTTTGATCCAACAGCAGAATACTTTGTCGTTATCGATTTTTACGAATTTAATTGGCAAACTGACCTTCAAGCTTATCTTTATGATCATTACCCGGTGCTCGTTGAGACTGAGGACTACCTGATCTTCGATCTCCGGCACGATTAATTTTCAGGATGGCAAACATGGATACAGGAAATGAAACCGCCCAATTAGTCAAACCACCCTCAGCGATTGGCGCATGGGTGCGGAGAAATCCCATCGCCCTGAAGGAGCTGCGGGGACGGATGCGCGGCGCACGCGCCTTTGTCGTGATGACGGTCTACCTGGTGCTGATGAGCGCCTTCACCGTGATCCTGTACCTGATCTACACCACCTCCAACAATGCCTTGAGCACCACCGGCGGCGTGGTTGGAAAGATGGTCTTTGGCGGGGTACTGGCAATTGAACTATTTATGGTATGCTTCATCGCGCCAGCCTTCACCACCGGGGCGATCAGCGGTGAGAAAGAGCGCCAGACCTTCGACCTGCTGCGAACAACCCTGCTCCCCGCCCGCCGGATCGTGATCGGCAAGCTGATCGCAGCCCTGGCTTATATTGTCCTGCTGCTGGTCGTGGCTGTTCCACTGCAAAGTCTGGCCTTTCTGATGGGTGGTGTGACGATCCAGGAGGTACTGCTGTCGGTCGAGTTGTTATTTATCACATCGATTGGCTATGGGTCAATGGGGATTCTGCTGTCTTCCGCGACTAAGCGCACCTTAGGAGCCAGCGTGATCACCTATGTGATCGCCCTGCTGATGACGGTAGCCCTACCGCTGCTGCTGCTGTTCTTCAGCCTGTTCCTGTTTAATACCGGCTTCAACAACCAGCCTGTCCTGGAAGCCATCCTGACTTACATCTTTGGACTGCTCGCCAGCACCAACCCGATCTCGACAGTTGTGATCACCGAGAATGTGTTGCAACAGCACAGTACAGCCTTCTTCTTCCAGCAAACACTCAGTAACGGCAGCCAGATTCCGCTAGTATCGCCCTGGATTTCCTACACCGTGCTCTACCTGATCCTGGCGATAGTCTTCATCTCACGGAGTGTACACCTGGTGCGGAAGGTTGGCACCGACTGAGCACGGCTACGAGTGAGGGAGCTTTATGAGCACTAATCGGCCCAGCAAAAAACAGGTCAGAGAATGGCTCATTCTGGGGGGAGCCATTCTGATCACGGCCTTCCTGTTTGCGTGGTTTGCCCAACGGGTCAACATCGAAGACAGTCGTCTGGCCTTTGACTGGAAAATGATCTGGTATGGGATCGAGGACGGTCAGCTCCATACCGGGAACGACATCTGGGTTCCCTCTCCCTGGAGCCTGCTATTCGTGCTGCCATTGGGCTTACTTCCACTCAGAATAAGTTGGGGCCTGATCATATTCTTCACTTTTGCCGCCCTGTTTCTGAGCGTTCCCAGAAACGCCCCGCGTAGACGCTATGGGATCGCCCTCCTGCTGCCGGTGTTCATCCTTGACCTCCTGTTTGGTCATGCGCAGGTCCCGTTCATTTTGCCAGTACTGAAACAGATAGTCGATGCCCGCCAGAACCAGCAATACCAGGCAGGTATAGTAGCCGAGCC